>PKCQ01000215.1 GCA_002862265.1 Planctomycetaceae bacterium
AGTCTACTTGCTGTCTTTTTTCTCTGGCGGCAAGATTCGTATTCGAACCGACGTGGAGGGTACCCAAGCGGTGATGTTTTGCGCGGCTGTTTGCTTTTTAACGGTTTCAACGATTCGGGTTTGTTTTTGAACTGCGGCGTCAAGCTTCATTTTCTCATCGGGCGAGATTCCAGCCTTGGCCGCTGCCTGGTTGAGTTGCTTAAGATACTGCTCAGCTCGGGTCTGAGCCTGGGGGTTGGCCCGCCAAGCCACTTTGAGTTCGCCGAGCATCCAAAACGTAGCTTCGCCCAATGGAGCATCGCCAGCGACTTCGATTGTGGCTTTTCCATCGGCTTTGTCTTTGGCGATTTTTACTTCTCCAAGTTTGACCTTTGGCGGGAGATTTTGTGGGCGCAGAATACACTCCACGTTGCCTCCAGCACGACGAGTTAGCTTGACAGGTATCTCCAGCTTTGTGCCTTGATGGACCTCCAAGACATTGCCATCGCCGAGTTGAGCAAATACTGGTGCCTTGTCGCTTTCGTTAATGCTCAGATGCAACTGATTCGTCAATCTTGAATGGATACGGTTGCGAGTGGAAGAAGCAGTCAAGCAAACGGTACTTATCTCGGCTCGCGATTCAATGGCTTTGTTGGCGAAGTTCGCACGTCCAACAATGTGTACTGGGCCATGCCAGGCAGCTGCACTCTCGTCGGCGGTGATAACAAGGGCTTCTTCGGTTACGCCAGGAGACATCACAACGGGTGGACAATGAAGTGTGGCCGGCAGGCCTTCTAAGTTCAATTCAATGGCGCTGTTGAATCCGTCTCGGCGATCAACCAGAATACGAATGGCTTTGGTTCCACCGGCCATGATGTTGCATCCGAAAGGCTTGACTGCGGCACGATTGTTGTTCGGGTAAACGGGGGTAGCGAGAAGTCGAAAACTGGGTTGTTGGAAGCCGGCTTTTAGCAAGAACCCTTGGGACCCGATAGGTTGCTTGCCAGATTGTAGATTTAGTAGCTTGATTCGGAATTTGCCGTCAGCCGGTGCTGTCCAGCGGATCAGAGGGTCGAGTCTGCGAAGCAGCATTTCCGGGCCGCCGAGATTGCTTTGGTCATCTTGTTGGCTCAGCTGCTGTGTCTTCAGCTCTGCTCCTTCGCCTTGAAGCGAGTAGATGACCATCTGAGGATCGGTCTGCTGCTGTAGTGCAGAAGAGCTGACTTCAAAAGAAACGACCTGTCCTTTCTTGGCATCAAAATCGTAATGCACTGCTCCCGATGCGAAGTCGCCTCGAATCAAGAACGGCAGTGTCAAGCGGTCGCCGCTGTTTGGACTACTTGATGCAAGTGATTGTGCTTTTCGAGGGTCAGCTAGGCTTGTGAGCTCATGGAAACGGGTATCCGAATGCGGAAAGTCCAAACTGGGACGCAGCAAGCGATCCAGCTCGGTGCCCGCTTCGGCTAATTCCATGCTGATCTCTTGGTCGGAGCGCTGGACTTCCAATGCAAAGGCGTACTCTTCGCCGCCGAGGAATAGGAAGTCGTGTAGCTCGAGAAATAGCGTGGTGTCTTCGTTAACTTGATGTTGGAGTTCAGCTGGCCAGAATCCTTTGGCATGCGAGCGAGAAATCTCAGTGCCATCATCGCGGCGAAGTGTGATACTGGGGATGGCTCGTGAGTCAAATTGTCGCGCATAGGCTGTTGCTCGCAACCATTGCCCTTTTGCGACTTTGACTTGGAAGTAGGTGCGTTGGTGCGGTTGGAAAACTTGAGAGTAGATGTGACCAGGTTCTGCCTCCTGCGCGAGCACTTGATTGCTGTGATCGCCAGCGACAGCTACGACCGGTTGAGTAGTTAGCAGCAGTGGCCGCGGGTTGGAAACGCCGAAGCGGCCAAGTGTTCGAACTTGGGCAATCCCTGTTTTCGCGTCAGTCGCAACGCTTAGATTAAAAACACCTTTTCTCACACCCACGGTTTGCAACAGCTCAGGGGCAGCGAGCTGTTGCGTCGCGGTGATCTTCTCGGAAGAGAATACCAGCTTTTGAAGTTCGGTGAGGTTCTGCCCGCGAGGTTGGAGTGTAGATTTGCTTCCAATCTGAACGCATGTAGCCGAGAGAGTGCGTAGCTCCGCAGTCGGAAATTCGGCTGACGCGATACATGAGAAAGCAAGAAGCAATCCAACAGTGCAGGTGGATCTCAACACAGTGAGGTTACCGGAAGGGAAGGGAAGGAGGGCAGGTGCCTTTATTCTAGTTCAGGTTTTCTCCAAGCGGCACCGTCTTTCAGCTGTTTCAACATCAGCTGCGATTTTGGGGAAGGCGTTCGGCCGCGAGTTGAGTCGGCGAGCAAAAACGGCATGCACTCACGCCAACTGGCGCATTCTGTTGGGCTTCTGCTTGGTTGGTTGTAGAACCGGAACGAACGGTCTGCGGCTGAAGTTCCAAGCGCAAACGGCTAATGATTGAACAAGAATTCCTTGGTGTTGAGCAAGGCCCAGACCAAGTCTTCAAAAGCGGCGCGGCGGAACTTGGCTGGGTCGGCACCTTCTGGCAGAGCTTTCGACAAGTATTGAATAGCGACTTGCAACTCTTCGGCATCTGGCTCGCGGCTCAGAGCGGTGAGATAGAGTTCCTCGATCACCGTCTTGGGATCACCAGAGCTTGCCGCCAAGGAAGCGGCGCGGCCCGTGTCTTGGGCGAGTTTTTGCTGTACTTCCTTCGAATTCAACAAGTGAAGACTCTGCGCCAACGTTGCTTCGTTGGAGCGCTCGCATTCACAGGCAGTCGCGGAGTCCGGTGAACCGAAAACATCCATGAAGTAGGATTTGTAGCTTGTGTCCGGAAGGCTGACGGCTCGCGTGTTGCTGGGTAATCCGGCAAAGGCAGTCTGCGTCATCGCTACTTGATCGACAGCATCCAGCAAGACTTCGGATTGAAGCCGCTTGGGATAGAACCGTGAGTAGCTGTTGTTGTCTCGTAAGTTGTATTCGTTGGCGGTTGCGCTAAGGCGATAAGTCGACGAAGTGCATATCAAATGCAATAGCTTGCGGATGTCATAGTCGTTCTGCACAAAATGCTGAGACAATCCATCCAAGAGCTCGACATTCGAGGGCGGATTGGTGACTCGCATGTCATCTTCAGGTTCGACCATTCCTGTGGCAAAGAAGTGCTTCCAGTAACGGTTGACGAGTGAGCGAGCAAAGAAGGGATTCTCTGGAGCAACCATCCAGTCAACGAGGGATTCGCGTGGATCGGCCTCTTGGTTGAGATCGAGAGGTGCTGCATCGAGACCAGCGGGTTTCAGGTTTTCGCCCGTTTTGGGATGCCTAGCGCTAGCTCCACCGAAACGTGAAACGAAGATCGGCCCTTCAGGCGTGTCCCCGTTCTTCTTCTGGACTTTGGAAAAGAAGGCGGCCATTTGGAAGTAGTCGCGTTGACTCCACTTCTCAAAGGGATGGTGGTGGCAACGAGCACACTGCATGCGTTGTCCAAGAAAGAGCTGAGCCGCGTCTTCGACCCGAGACTCTGTGTTGTTGACTTCACGGAACCAAGCTACGGGCGGGTTGGATTCGACTGAGCCCGTGGCGGTCAGCAGCTCCCGAACGAGTTCATCGTAGGGTTTGTTCTGGTGGAAGCTGGACCGTAGCCAATCATGGAAGGCAAAATTGCCAAATTGATAGCCAGCGTTGGCTCGGCGATTACGAAGAATCGTGACCCACTTGCGAGCGAAGAACTCAGCGTGATCGGAGCTTTCGAGCAGCCTTTCGACCAGCTTTTCGTGCTTGTCAGCGCTTTGATCAGCCAGAAAGGCTCGGGTTTCCTCAATTTGTGGGAGGCGACCGGCCAAGTCTAAAGTGACACGGCGGATAAACGTGGCATCATCGCATTCTGAACTCGGTGGAATCCCAAGCGACTTGAGCTTCGTGAAGACCAACTCATCGACCAAGTTGCGTGTTGGCGGCCAAGCTGCCTCGGAGATGTCCTCACCCAATGGAATGCTGGCTTGGAAGACAGCGACTTGGCCTTGGTATCGAGCCATCACGGAAACGACGCCGGATTGATTTTTCAGCGATACGAGACCATGTTCGTCGACGTCCGCCAGGTCTTTATTGTTGGATTCATACTGCACCGTGTGAGTGATGTCTTCGACCGACCCGTCACTGTAGCGTGCGACGACAGCCAGTTGTTGGGTGGATTCTCGTTGCAGGCGGCGGTGCTTGGGAAGCATTTCAATCTTGGTCAGCACTGGATCTTGTTCCGAGCCGTAGGGCATCCCAGATGCAATCCAGCGTTTTATGAGACGGTATTCGTGCGTGTCGGCGTCCATTCGTTGGCCGCCGCCGTGAGGCGAAGCATTGATGGCTTTTTGCAGTAGGAGGCTCTTGTCTGGTACTGCTGGGAACAATCTTCTGCCGCGTGACTCGCGCACCAAGTGTTCGTAGTCTTCTTTCGGTTCGAAGCCAAGCAATGACAGTTTGAATCCCGCTTGTCCGGCTGCTTTGCCATGACAGCCGCCGCCATTGCAACCCATTTTGGTAAAGATGGGAACGACTTGGTTGGCAAAGTTGACGGGCTGCGTGGCATCGAGACCGGTTACTTTTAGCGCGATCTGAGCTACGTTGCCCGAGGAATCAGTGGCTTGGATCGAAGCCTGGCCGTTCGTTAGTGGTCGGAGATAACCAGCTGCGTCCACCTCAGCGATGGCCGGTTTGATTTCGAATGTTACAGCTCGAGTGACGTCTTGGCTGTCCGATTTAGTAGCATTGTCGCGAATCGCTCCGTCAATCGAAGCGTTTTCCACTAACAGCGATTGGCTCACTTGGAGTTGCCAGCGAGCGTCGACACCGCGGAGATGGATAGCGTTTGAAGAGTTAGTACTGGCAGAGCTATCGAAACGGAGTCTAGCCGAGTTGGGCTCCGTGGCGGGGCAAGTGCCGACGAGCACTAGCAAAGCAATCGTGGCATGGGCTTCTAGCCTGTGACCCCGGAGAGCAAAAGCAAGCAGATTGATGACGAAAGTTTTGACGCCTTCCGCTTTGGAGAATTGGAGCGGTTTGGCCATGAATCCGCTCCTAAATCAATTCGGCGATGGGGTCGTGATCGACCAAGTACTGTGGGCGACCGGTTGGGTCTTGGATAGTGGTGGTCGCGGTGTTAATACCAAGTTGATGGTAGATCGTGGAGATAATTTCCTGCATTTGCACAGGTCGCTCTGTGGCATACTCGCCCAAGCGGTTGGTGGCTCCGATGGCTTGTCCACCGCGGATGCCGCCGCCTGCGATATGAGCACAGCTGACTTTGGTCCAGTGGTCACGGCCCGCTTTATTGTTGATTTTGGGAGTTCGTCCAAATTCACCCCAAGTTACGATCGTCACGTCATCCAGGATCCCACGTTGGTCGAGATCTTCGATGAGAGCACTCAGGCATTGGTCGAGTTTCGAGCCATGATCGCGGACCAAGTCGAAATTCTGTCCGTGACTGTCCCAGCGTCCGAAGCTCAGGCTGACGCAGCGTGCTCCGGCTTCGACCAGCCGCCGAGCAATTAGCAAGTGGTCGTTGCAGGTTGGCGCGCCGTCGTACTGGTACTTGTAAGGTTTACCGTCACCGTACCGCGCTACGATTTTTGGATCTTCTTTGGACAGGTCGAGAGCATCGAGCAGCTTACTACTGGTTAGAACATCGAAGGCTTTTTGCTCGAAAGCATCCATGCCTTCCATAGTTCCGCTGGCGTCGATATCCCGTCGCATTCGATCCAGTCCGGATAGTAGCGATCGGCGATCTTGCAGTCGTTCAAGCGAAATATCGTTAAGCTTCATGTTCTGCATCCCAGGGCCATCTGGCTTGAAGGGCGAGAAGCTGCTGCCGAGAAAGCCTGCTGAGCCAGAGTCTGACCAGGGCATGTGTTTGGTCTTCGCGGCCAGTCCGACGTAAGGTGGCACGGAGGGATCGACCGGTCCGTAGAGTTTTGCGAGAGCAGATCCGATGGCTGGCCGGCCACCAAGGTTCTTCATGTTGACCGAATCCCAGCCACTCATGCAGCTGTAGGATTCGTGTCTGCCGTTGCAGCCGACGACAGAACGAATGACGGCCGACTTGTCCATCAGACCGGCGAGTTTTGGGAAGACTTCGCAAATCTCTACACCCGAAGCATTTGTTGGGATTGCGCGAAACTCTCCGCGAATTTCGGTGGGGGCATCTGATTTGATTTCCCACATGTCTTGATGAGGCGGACCACCTGCTAGGAAGACATTGATGACTGCCTTGTGTCCGAGACCGGTGGTACTCTTTGCACCGGAGCCGCCAGAAGACTCCGCTTTGAGGATGTTCGAGAGTCCAAAACCGCCGGCTCCAAAAGTGAGTCCCCCAACGGTGAGAAAACTACGACGGGAAACACCGTCACAGTAGCGACTAGATTTGCCGAGCAGAGTTAGCATAAGTTGACCCCTGGAAGGAATTTAGGATCATTTGGGTGGGTCGGAAGTGGCTCCAAAGCCAAACGTTGCGGGCGGTTTTAATTCTACCACCGAAACTTCTCCATGCCTCGTATTCTGATCGGATTTGTCGGCACTTGGCAAGTCTGAGACGGTCATTTTTCCGATTCGGGAGGTCAAACCAACAAAAAGCGGGTCAAGCGAGGCTCAAAACCGTTTCGGGCCGAAAGCTGATTGTTATTGTGCTTAGCCCAAATAGGTGGTTTGTGTTTCACTGTTAGTTCCGTGAGTCGGGTTAAAGATGATTCCATAGGATCGGCATATTTAGCAATTCTTAGAGGCAAGGGATTTTCAAAAAACGATTCTGCCCGAATAGAATTGCCCGTGGAACAGACAGTCACAGCTGGTGCTCGAAAGATCCAACGCAGGCTTCCATATCAATTTTGGAGAACTCTTCCATGCATCGAAGCAAGATCTGGAATCGCCGATTGTTCTTGGCGATCGCTTTCCTGATCGGCACTCAAACGAGAAGTTTTGCTCAGCCGCAGAACTCCGACGCGCTGCGCGAGCAACTGATCCCCAGTCATCTTCTAGGGCTGATACATGCACCTGAGGTTCATGCCGAGTTGAAGTTAACACCAGCGCAGGTAACCAAGCTTGAGGCGTTCTTCGAAAAAACGGATGGTGACTGGTTTCGTTCTCGCATTATCCAACAGCCAGAAAAGCTAGCTGCTCAGGTAAAGCGATTCGAAGCAATGGCTTGGCAGTGGTTCCGGTCGAATACTTCCAAGCAGCAGCAGGAGCGACTGAGGCAATTGGAGCTGCGAGCCCAAGGGATTCGAATGTTGCTGCGACGGGATCTGAGCCAAGAACTTCGCATGCAGGAATCTCAGCTTACTCAGCTGGAAGAGCTCGCCAGAGCCACCGTTAAAGCGACCCAAGAACTGCAGAAAGCGACGATGCAGAATAAGGTGACTGAGGAGCTTAAGTTGGCTGTCCTGGAGGCCAACAAAGCAGAAGCGGCTTCACTGCAGACGGTTATGACTCAGGGGCAAATGGATCAGCTGCGGCAGATTTTGGGAGCCCCGTTTGAAACGAGCAAGTTGCAGAGAATTTACCCTATGGCGCCCGAGCTGGTACCAGTCAGCGATTGGATCAACTCGAGTCCGCTAACCTTGCAGAGCCTTCGCGGGAAAGTGGTTTTGTTGCATTTCTACGCGTTTCAGTGCCATAACTGTCACGCAAACTTCGACGTCTATCAACGTTGGCACAAGCAATATGGTGACGATGTCGTCGTTTTGGGAATTCAAACGCCGGAAACTTCTAACGAGCGCGATCCGTCGTTGGTCCGGAAGGCGGCGAAGGAAAGAGACCTGAACTTTCCGATTCTGGTGGATCTCAAGAGCGAGAACTGGAAAAGCTGGTCCAACACAATGTGGCCCACTGTCTACGTGATCGATAAGAGGGGCTACATCCGACACTGGTGGCAAGGCGAGCTGCGTTGGAAAGGTGCGACGATGGATCAGAAGATCGAAAGCATCGTCACCGGTCTGCTGGCTGAAGATGCATAGCAGAGCCCACAAAAGCTGAACGAGAAACAATCAAGCGGCTTCGGATTGCATACGCTGAAGCAGCGAGACGTGTGCCAAGTACAAATGTTCTCTTAGCCGACGAGGAATCGATGGATAGATTTCTGGACGAATTCCTGCCCCGGATCTAGGCGGGTAGTGGGGAATGCAGGCTTGTTCGGCGCGTCGGGAAAATGTTGCGTTTCCAAGCAAAAACCGCTGTATGGAGTGAAATCGCCATCTAAGTGATTGCCCGTATAGAGCTGCATTCCAGGTTGCGTAGTAAGGACCTCCATCACGCGCCCGCTGCTGGGATCACGGGCTGTCCCAGCCAAACGCGGTTCGCTTCCTGGCTCGCCATCGACAACGTAGCAATGGTCGTAGCCTTTGGTTCCTGGGAATTCGTCGAGTCGCTCGCCGAGTTTTCGGAAGTCAGCAAATCCCAGGGAGCTACCGGCTGTCGGTAGAAGCTCACCGGTCGGAATCAGGTTCTCATCGACTGCCAAGGAGTTCGAGCAGTTCAGCTTCAGCTCGTGATCGCGAATGTCGCCATTGCCAACTCCGGCAAGATTCCAGTAGGCGTGATTGGTCAGGTTGAGAACTGTTGGTGCATCGGTGGTGGCTCGGAAAGTGTAAGTTAGTTCACTGGAGTTGTTCCAAGTGTATTCTGCTACAACCTTTAGTTCTCCAGGGTAGCCTTCTTCGCCGTTAGGGCTGACCGTGGAAAAGCGCAGTCCGCATGCACTCTCCGCATCCAGCTGCTCGGCTTGCCAAATGTGGCGGTCGAAGCCTTTGATGCCACCATGAAGGTGATTCGGTCCATTGTTAATTGCTAGCGTGTAAGTCTTACCGTTCAGCTCGAATCTCCCGGCGGCAATCCGATTGCAAAATCTGCCGACGGTGGAACCGAGATAAGCGTGACGCTCGAGGTACCCCGCCAACTCGGAATACCCCAAATTCACGTTTTCCAATTTTCCATTTTGGTCTGGTACTTCGACGGAAACCAGAATCGCACCAAAGTTTGTCATGCACACCCGATGGCCGAGGGCGTTGGTCATTGCGAATAGGCTGACTTCGGTGCCTTCTACAGAACCGAACGAAGTGGTTTTGATGGGCATTGCTTTGCTAGCTCTTATCTTTGTTGACTTGGAAAATGGAGCTTTCAGTCGATTATTCCTGATTGAATCGACTTGGGAAGTGCCTGCGATAGTTGACCGAATCCCGACTCAGATTGGAAAAACCAGTGAATCCTCGAAATATTCGGGGAGTTGTGGCGAGTAATATTTGGTCAGACTTGCTGGCTTTGCTCCGAACCCGAACTGGTCCACCTTGCTGCTTCCCCCAGGAGGGGGGTGCAACAGTTCGGACTGAGCGGAAACTTTGAACCGTTCGCATGTTCCTGAGAAACCACAATGAGCGTCCCCGCTGCTTTTGATCCCTTAGATGCGCTGCCAGATCACGAGGATTGGCTGCGAACATCGTTGCTCGCGCGATTGGGAAATCGCGACGAGGTTGAGGAAGTCATGCAAGAAGTGGCGGTTGCTGCGGCGAACCAGTCTGCCAAGGAAGAGCCGGTCGACCGGGTTGGTCCTTGGCTGTATCGAGTCGCGATGCGGCAAATGATGCTGTTCCGTCGAAAGGCGGGACGGCGCCGGAAGCTGATCAACAATGTGGTGGAAGCCAAGCAACCCACTGAAGAGGATACACGCGGACGTTCGCCGCTCGAATTCCTGATTTCCACCGAGCGTCAAGAAGAAGTGCGACGAGCAATGCGAAAAATGACGGAGCGAGATCGTCAGCTACTGTTGCTGAAGTACGTGGAGGGATTGTCCTACGGTCAAATCGCGACTCGCGTTGGCGTCACCGCCAGCGCGGTGCAGTCGCGATTACACCGTGCCAGGGCTCTTCTGCGTAAAGAATTGTTAAGTATGGAAGCTTAGTCCCTAGAGACATCGAAACTGAAATCCGACCGAGCAACGCCAAGTTGATGCTCTGACCGAATTGGATCGAAGCCATGAAGAACCTAGATGCTTTCGTCATCGATGAACTGGTTGCCGGAAATCTCCACGGTGAGCAATACCGCCGAGTCTTGAAGGCCTTGGACGAGCAGCCGGACGGTTGGAAAGAGTGTGCGATGGCATTCCTGCAGGAGCAGGCTCTGAAGCGCGAACTTCGAGTTTTGACGGCTGACGACGAGATCTGGAATCCGAATCGTAAGTCGAGAGCGGTTGTAGACGCGCCTGCGTCAGTAGAGCCGGTTTCGCCTAGTAAAAGTTCAGAGCACGTTCGGCTCGAATGGATGACTCGACTTTCATCCATCGCGGCATTGCTGCTGCTCAGCTTCAGTGTTGGCTGGTTCGGCGCGGGTTGGGGCAGGGAAACGTCCGAATCTGATGGGACAACTTCTGAAGCAGCCGTGGCTGGGGGCCAAGCCAATGAAGTACCTGCAGCGCCCAGTGGTAGCGTTGCACCAATGTATGTGGGCAAGGAAATGATCCCTGTGGATCGTAGTCCGCCAGCACTTCTCCAAGAACTGGAAAGCCGCGGCTCTATCAACTTAGAATCGTTTGGTGGCTATGTTCCTGTGCGCGTTGGCGATTCTATTGAGCTAATTCCTGTCCAACAATACCGTGTCCGCTCTGGCTCGGTTCCTTATTAAGCAGTTGGCAGTTAGCAGTTGGCTTTTGCTTTTGCTTTTGCTTTTGCTTTTGCTTTTGCTTTTGCTTTTGCTTTTGCTTTGGATCGTGCTCGTAATTCTTTCTTTGGCCTCATCTGCCTCTCTCGCGTTTGGTTCAATTCTTTGACGGTTTTTCGCGATTTTTTTGGAACGGTTCGAAACAAGTTCTAACGATCGGAAACCTTTTTGCTGATCGATCAAATCATCAAGATCTAAAACGCAAAGCGGTCAGTCGTGGCGCGGAAGAGAATCAGTAAATACAAATCTATAATTCGGAGCAGATCGAAATGTTCAAGACAATGCAAAGAAAGTGGTTGCGATTGGCTTGTGCAACAATGGTGGCCTCCTCAGCTGGTTTTGCATTTAGCAATCCTGTCCAAGCACAAGAAGAGTCGGAGTTCGTTCAGAAGATTCGTGTGCTGGCTCAAGCCGGTGACGAGGACGGCGAAGACGCTAAGGCAGAAGAGATCATCGTCAAAGTCGATGGTTCAGGCAAACTGCCCAAAGTCTGGCTAGGCGTGATGCTTAAGGAGATCGAAGGCGACTTGGCTGAATACCTTGGCGACGTCCAAGGTGTCCTCATTGGCGAAGTGATGGATGACAGTCCTGCAGAGAAGGCAGGCCTGAAGAAGGGCGATGTCCTCAAAGCAGTCAACGATAAAGAACTGGAGGAGACGCAAGTTCTGATGAGCCTGCTAGCGGACACCGAAGTCGGCGAAGCACTTGCGTTCCAAATCCTTCGCAATGGCAAGGAAATGGAGCTGAAAGTTAAGCCAGCCAAGCGTCCTAAGCGTTTTGCGGGTGGTGGCGTCTTTATTCCAGAAGATATGGGTATCGACTTGGACGTTGAAATCGACGCTGATGAAATCAATGGTGACGTTTTGAAGGCTCTGAAGCGACTCAAGGTCGGTGATGATGACATCAACGTGTTCCGCTTTGGTGGCCCAGGACTGGCTATTCGCGGCGGCAAAGATGCCAAAAATTCTTCTTCCACCAATCGCATCGCCGTGATCAATAATGGTGGCGAGAACCTAAAGGTTGAAGTGAATCAAAAGGATGGTGGTCCTGCAACAATCACTGTGACGAAAGATGGCGAGACAGAGAAGTACACCGAAAAGGACTTGGAGGACTTGTCAGAGGATGTGCTTAAGATTGTCAAGCCAATGCTGGGTGGTGGTGATGCTCGCATCGAGGTACGCACGATGCCAATGGTTCTTGAAACTCTCGAAGGCCGTTTGAACAACGAAGATTTGCAAGAGAAGCTTCGTGAGATGGCTGAGAAGCATCGGATCATCATCAGAGGCGAAGCAGAAGAAGCAGAAAAGCAGGCTGCAAAGGCTCGGGAAGCTGTTGAGAAGGCGATGAAGTCTCAGCGGAAAATCGTTGAAGGCGTTCGTATCAAGAGCCAAGAAATGGAAGAGCTTCGCTCCTTGGTCGAAGAGCTAAAGCAAGAAGTGAAAGAGCTTCGCAGTAAGCTCAAGGAAAAGGGCGAAGAGTAGCTCTCAAGCGATCAATTCGAATCGGCCTTGCCCTTTTAGGGAGGCGAGCAAGAGGCAGCTTGCTTCAGAAAATAGCTCGGTCATTCGAACGGAACAGGAAGCGGGTGGGCTGTTGCTGAGAAATCGGCAGCAGCCCTTTTTTTATTCTGGTTCTTTTCGAACTCTTTGCGGCACTTAGCGCTGGAAGTGGACGGGGTCACGAATCCGGTGGAAACGCCACCTGATTTAGCTGGCGACTTTACTCCGAGTCAAAGCTGAGAGGCCCAATTCCCTGACTGGCCAGCACTTCCAGATACTCTTTCGGGGAATCTTGTAGCTTCTTCACGCAGCCCAAGCAGCAAACGTAGACTGCTTTGCCATCGAGGTTGACTTTCATGGGTGGCCCCATCGATCCCAAGTCCTTGTTCATCACGGGGCAGATGTATTGTGCTTCAATCGCCCCGGCATCAGCCAAGGACGCCTCGAAAATTCCCGGTCGCACTTCTTTCTGCTTCGGCGCGTAGTATTGCTTAAAGTGCTTCGCTGACTCGCTTTTCAACTTTTTCGCGCAGGGTTGGCAGCAAACAAACAGTGGTTTTCCGTCCAGCATGACTTTGAGCGGCGCGCCCATCGAGCCAAGCCGCTTGCCAGTAATGGGACAGGTCCTCTGCAATGACGCCAGAAGTTTGTCGTCAACGAAGGATAGCTTCACGCTTGTCTGCAAGAAAATGGTGTCTCGCCCGGGGAAGTCAATAATCGCATCAAGATGTAACTCCTTGCCAACGACTTTCGTCAAGTTCACGGCCGCTCCGATGCCCTCACCTTTCAATCCCTCGAGCCGCAACGCATGGACCTTGGGCGAGTCTCCGACTTTCAGCTGCAACACGCCTGAAGCTTTTCTGTGTCGGAATACCGTTCCATCGGAGTCGACGAGGTAGAAGCGAATGCCAAGCCGCGAGAGAACGGTTTCCACTTCGACGGTTCCGACATCGGCAAGGTGCCCGCCGCGCGATCCAGTGTCCGGTTGAGCCGAGACAGAATCTACCGACGTGAACAGCAGGGCCAGAGACAAGCAGACTTGGACCGAAGTCTCTTTGAATTCTCGGAAAGGCGAGGGTATGCATCGGTTCATTGGTTTTCCTTTTTAGTAATTGGAGCTTGCCGCAGTCGGGTTTCCAGGTACGCCGAGTAGACTGTAGGAACGATAAACGACGTTAGGGGCTCAACGAGCATGCCACCAAAAACCGGCAGTGCCATGGCTCGAGCTACGTCCGCACCCCGGCCATCGCTTAGCAGAACTGGCAACAATGCCACTAAGGTGGTTGCGGTAGTCATCACGCAAGGTCGGATGCGTTTCAGTCCCGCGGCATAAACAGTGTCACGGATTTTTCGCGCAGACTTTGGTTTCTCGGCGAGAAGCTTTTGATGGATGTACGTCGCCATGACCACGCCATCGTCGACTGCCACACCAAACAGTGCGATGAATCCGACCCAGACCGCGGTGTTCAGTTCGACTTGCATGAACGCCACAGCCAGCATGCCCCCCGCGAATGCTACCGGAATGTCGCTGAACACGGCAAGCGAGATAGGGAGATTGCGAAACTGCAAGTAGATCAGAATAAGATTAATCAGGATCACCAATGGAATGATCCACATGAGACGGCGATTGGCTTCGATTTGATTGCGGAAACTTCCAACAATCTCTATCGAGTATCCGGCTGGCAGGTTAAGGATTTCTTGCTCGAGTTGCGCGTCGCGAAGCTGTTTTTCAATCGCAGCAATAGCTTCCAAAGCCCCCAAGTTTTCCTTCGCAGAGAAAGCAACGTGCGCTACGAGTCTTGCATTTTCGCTGTTGATTGCGGCGGGGCCCCAACTCGTTTCTAGCTTGGCGAGTTCTTCCAGCGGGACGACTGCAGAATCCGAAGTGACGACTGGCAATCGGTTCAACTGATAAATATGTTGTCGGGTGTCGCGAATGTATCTCAGACGGACTGGATAGCGCTCACGCCCCTCGAACGTCTGAATGAGGTTCATGCCTCCGAGGGCTGTCTCGATCACTTGGTTGACCCTTTCCGTGCTCATTCCGTAACGAGCCGAGCTCTCACGATCGACCGTAAACTCGACGTAAGGTTTGCCGAGCACGATATCAGGATTAACTGTTGCGGGATCGATCTGCGGCAAGGTCTTCAATAGCTCTGCAACTTTTATCGCCGAGCGTCCAAGCGATTTCAGGTCGTCACCGAAAATTCGAATGGCCATTGGAGCTTTGATTCCGGACTGCAACATGACCACGCGGCCTTCGATCGGCTGCAGTTCCGAAGCACGGGTGACTCCGGGAAGCGTCGCAGCACGATTGATCTCATTCCAGATGTCTTTGGGGGTGATTCCAGGCCTCCACTCCCTCTTTGGCTTTAGCATCACGTAGGTCTCGACCATCGCAGCAGGAGCGGGATCCAAAGCAGACTCGACGCGTCCGATCTTGCCCAGCAAGTCTTTGACTTCTGGGATCTGACCAATCAGCACGTCTTGTGTCTGCAGGATCTGCATCGCCTGGCTAAAGCTAACAGCTGGGTAAAAAGTCGGCATGTAGTACCAGCTGCCTTCGTCTAACGCGATCCAGTCATCGGTAGAAAGGCTAGGTAGCAAATGCTTGCCGTCGACGTAGCCTGGCAATTCGTTGAAGTCGGCTCCGAGTTGTTCTGCCGCGATCTCTACAGGACGGAGGAGTTTCGGGAGTCCAATCCATGCACCGAAGCCCAGTAACACGAGAAGCGATGGCAATGACAAAGCTATCTTCTTGTGACCGAGCGCATAGCGAAGTCGCGCTGCGTAGATCCATCGCACTAAGCGGCTGGTGGGAATCTCTTCAAGCGAGCGGACTCGTTCTCGTTGAAACTGCCAGAGAACAAGTGCAGCGGCAGCTCCCAAAACCAAAGGGCTTGCCCACGGCGGAATTCCAATAAGATCCTCGATGGGATCGCCCCAAACAAAATAGCCAAGCGCCCCGAATAGCACGCTCGACGCAAGGCACCAGCCAAGAGTTCGCTTTATCGAAGGGCGTGCTGATCTGCGAAGTAGCAAACGGCTAAGCGCTGGCACAATGGTTACAGCCGCGATCAGTGCCGCTGCGATGGCAAAACTCTTGGTGTACGCCAGCGGAGCAAACAGCCGGTAGTCGCGGCCGGTCAAGCAAAACACAGGCAGAAAAGAAACGATCGTCGTCATCACTGCAGTTCGAACTGCTGGAGCCACCTCAATCGCGGCGTCAGCCACCAACCGCCAAGGTTGTGTACCTTCGTCTGCCGCTTCTCGGCCGACTTTCTCGTAGATGTTTTCCGCGACGATGATACCCATGTCGACCATCGTCCCGATAGCGATAGCTATCCCGGCGAGTGACATGATATTGGCTTCGATGCCGCCGTAACGCATTGCTATGAATGACATGAGCACCGCCGCAGGCAGGCATAGCGAGACGATAAAGCTGCTGCGAAAGTGAAGCAGAAACAGCAAGACGACGATCGTGGTAATGAGAATTTCTTCCGCTAGCGCGGTGCTCAGTGTTTCCATGGTTTCGTCGATCAGGCCCATCCGGTCATAAACGGCACGCAGTCCGACGCCTTGCAAAGCAGGTTCGATTTGCCGCATTTTCTCGCGCACACGCGCGATGACGCGGCGCGGATTCTCACCGTGTCGCATGACGACCACGCCACCAACGGCTTACGAGCCGTTGTAGTCGAGGCCGCCACGGCGAAAGTCAGGCCCAAGCTGAACACGTCCAAGGTCTCGTACGCGAACCGGTATTCCATCGCGTTGGAGTACCACCGTATCCTCAATGTCGCGAGCAACTTTTTCCGCGTCGCCGCCGCCAAGAAATCCTTTGCTGCGCAGGACAAACTCCATACCGCCCGTCTCCAGCGTCTTGGCTCCAACATCCAGATTCGACTGTTTGATGGCGGAAACGGCTTGATGTAGCGGAATACGAAAGAAGCGAAGTTTGTCGGGATCGAGGTCGATTTGGTACTGACGGATGTATCCACCGATGGAAGCGACCTCACTCACGCCGTCGACTGACTGCAACTCGAATTTAATGACGTAGTCCTGCAGACTGCGAAGATCGGCAAGCGAGAGACCGGCTTCAGGTGGCTCGAGAACGTAGTAAAGTACCTGGCCTAGGCCAGTTGCATCGGGTCCGAGTTGCGGCGAGACGTTTGCGGGGAGCTGGCTACTCGCGACCCCAAGTTGTTCCAGGACGCGGCTCCTGGCCCAATAGAAATCGACATTGTCAGCAAAGGTAACTTGGACAAAGCTGTATCCAAATAGACTCTTACCGCGAACCGATTCGGCTCCTGGAACGGCCTGTAGCGATACGCTAAGTGGGTAGGTAATTTGGTCTTCGACGTCCTTCGGTGACCTGCCGGGCCAAGCCGTAAGTACGATGACTTGGTTTTCACCGACATTGGGAATCGCATCGATCGGAACAGCGCGGAAACTGAACCATCCAAACACAAGGATTCCGATCATCCCCAGCAAAACGAGAATGGGCTCGCGCGTACTGAATTCGATTGTTCTTCTGAGCATTACAAATCCAGTGACTGCTCTTCGAGGCCTTCGAATGGATCTTGCTGTGATCCTGAGCGACCGCTCTTTTCTCCCGGTGGGGAAGCGCGACTTGGGTCGAGCAGAGAAGCGTTACCGATGAGCTGCGACTGGGAGTCGAGAAGGAAGTTGCCGTCAGTCGCCACGGCTTCTTCGGCTTCCAAGCCTGCCGAAACAGCCGCGTGAGACTGAGTGAAGGCAGCTACGCTAATTCGTCGGACTTCAAATTTTCCTGGTTCCACTTCCACGTCGATGACGCTGTTGTCGCCTACCGTCAGCACGGCGTTTCGCGGCAACAGAATATGTCGCTGCTCGGGAAGTGGCGTGGGGGAAAAACCGAGTTCTGCTGTAGAAACCAATTCCATGTCGCACACTGGGCAGGCCCCAGGTTCGTCACGGATGACTTGCGGGTGCATCGGGCTTATGAATTTTCCAGCTAGTTCCGGATCGTAGATCGTGGGTTGGGGCAGGGCTGGGACGGCAATCCGCGCTTTCGCATAGTCTCCGGGCTTCAAGGTTTCGTTGGGGTTGGCCGGTTCCACTCGGACGCGAAACGTTCGAGTCTTTTTGTCGACGGTGGGATCGATGAATGCGACTCGACCAACGAATAGTTTTTCGGGATCGGAGGAAATCTGTGCAGTCACTCGCTGCCCAAATCGAACAACCGAGGCGTCATCAGGAAATAGATCAAGCATTAGCCAGACGGTCGAAAGGTCGGCCACGCGGTATAGAGGCTGGCCTGCTTGAACGTAGTCACCCTCGGCTACCAGCTTTGCGATGACTCGCCCGCCTTGCGGGGACTCGATCCGCACGCGCGAAGAGGGCTTTCGTCGCTCCCCGAGTGCAACGATTTGAGCAGAACTCATCCCGAGCTCAACCAGTCGTTCCGAGTTAGGGCAAGGATTCCTTGGCGATCAACTATGCCAGACGTTGCTTGACCGAGGTTTGCCAGGTATTCGGTTTGAGCAGTGAAGAGTTCTGGACTGTATAGGATTGCAAGGTTGTCTCCATGCTTCACCGGTATGCCTACATAGTCGGCAAACAGTTTTTCCAGTCGTCCGTCGGTGTAGGCCGCGATCGTGGAAAGTTGGCTTTGGTCGTATTCGATGGAACCAATAGTGCGGATGCTCCGCTTGGCCTGAGCTAACTTGGCCTTGGCAGTGCGGATCCCGAGGATTCTTCGGATTGCCGGTTCAATTTCGAAGGAAATGCCGTCGCTCCCTTGTTGAGTCGTGGGTTCCAACTTCATCGCACAGACGGGGCATCGGCCCGGTTTTGAACTCGGTGGAACGCACATCATCGGACAGACGTAGCGGGTTGCTGTAGATGCAGAGGATGGAGCCGTCGTGTTCGCGTCGTTGCTCTTGATCCAGCCTTGACGCTGGGCGAAACCAAGTAGCCATATGGCTGCAGCGACGGTTAGGAGAACGATGGCCGACTTGGTCAAGCTGCGCAGCAGCCATGACCATCGCGAAAGCCAATTGCGAGGCGCCACTGAGTTAGAAGCGTGCTCGACAATGGAAGGATTTTCTTTGCTCATGGAATACTGTCCAACGGATCATGAAAAAGACATCGTGGGACAAGAGGTCCCAAGGTCACAGGTCAATGATCGTGAAAGGTCGATGGAATGCGCAAGTACGAAGTGTCAGCGAATAAGTGAACTTCGATTACCGAAAATCTTGACGAATTACGCTCAGAGGATCGGCACTAGCCTCAGAGTCTGAGAGCCAACACAAGCCGACGCCGAGCGCGGGCTGGGCGTTCAACGTGCGCAGCAGCGAACGCGATAGCTCAAAGCCGCCAGACGCAAAGAGATGCGCGCGGAGAAAGGTGCAGACGATCTGGCCGCTGCACCACAACGGGACTCTTTCGAGACGAGTCCGTTGGATCTAAGGCGACTGGTCTTGTGATTTCATAGCCAATCAGTCTTTTGGCCGATTGCTGATGGGAATGGCGATTAGACGGATCATTAGAAAGAGGCGTGTCGGATCGAATACAGTTACAGCTGCTCTGAACCTCAGGAGTATCGCCGCCAAGGTCTGATGGCTCTCTGTTCGGGCTCACCTCTCTTGCGGCGTCTTCGTCGGCCGCTTCACTCGAACTGACACAACAACTCTTGGGCTTCGAGGCGGAACGCTTCTAGGTTTTTGTTTGCAACAGGGACAATCTGTTGCGTTCGTTGCGATTTGGCAGCAGCCACACCCGGGACATGATGAGCCCAGCTCAACATGCTCAACTTGATTTGGGCTGGATGAGCAGGGATTCGCCGACAAACAGCCAGCGCAGGAGACCGCAACATGCTGGAAAACCAGCGTGACGATCAGGCAAGCTGTGAGGGCTTTTTGAGTTTTGTGCCTTAGATGCATTGCAGGCATCCGATCAAAGTTGATGTGCGTTTCTGCAAGTCATGTTACTCCTTGTTGGGTCTGCAGAGAACGCAGATTTTTCGCTTTTCACCCTGAATCGTTGGATCACAGGATGAAGTACCAGCAACGCAACCGCACATGGCTCATTCTCCTCGCCGGAGCCGCATCAGGCTGCGCCACCACATCGGGTGGTTTGCATCCAATAGTTCAGCCCAGTCACCTTCAGTTGGCCAGCTATTCGCAAGAGCGGAATGCAAGCGAGCAATCCGGTTTTCAGAGCTCCGCGATAACTGGGGCTCGACCGTCTGGGATTATCGCAGCATCTGAGCCATTACTTTTTAGCTTGGAGTGCAATGCGCCATCACCTTCGGACCGCGAACCCGTTGTCCAAGATTTGGAAGCTACATCACCAGCCTTGATCGAGCCGTCGGCTAAAATCGCGACAGAGGAGGCTCCACCCGAGATGCAACGGGTTGAACCCAGGCCTTTGCTGGAAACACCAAAGAGAGAGCTACCGGTAGCGACTCGAGTGATCCAAGAAAGTACCCCGACTGAACACATCACGGAAATCGACGTCGAGCAATACGTGGCTCAAGCAGTTGCTGTGAGTCCCGAGCTGATATCGATTCAGCATCGAATCGCGGCACTTCAGCAACGCGTCCCTCTGGCACGAAGTCTTCCTGATCCCCAGCTTCAGGAAACGTTCTGGCCCTTCAACGGAAATGCGTTGGAAACGGCTGGTGGACGTGCGGCAAGTCAACTCGGCTTCACTCAATCCGTTCCCTGGCCAGAGAAGTTGAGCCAGAAGGCTGCAATCGCATGTCGCGAAATTGAGATAGCGCGACAAGAGTATGCGAATGCGAGGCTCCGTATTGCGAAAGAAGTTCGACTTGCCTGCGTCGCAATCTGGCTGGCCGATGAGCAAGAAAATCTACTTGCCGAAACGGACACATTGTTGCGTGACGTTCAGGGGGTGGCAGAAGCAAAGTACCAATCTGGTTCTAAGCAAGGCAGTTTAAAAGATGTGACGCGTGCTAAGCTCGAATCCGATACGCTCGAGGTTCAGCGTCTGCAGATTCAAAAGCAACGTAATGTCGCCGAAGCGCGACTGGCCTCTCTTCTTCCCGGGACATCTCTAGACGCTTCCGGGTTTTCGCTTCGGGGTCCTCCTAGGGCGACGCAGCAACGACTTGACGAGCTTTTGGGGCTAGCGATCGAGATGAACCCCATACTGCAAGGGATGATGGCGGAAGTCGCACGGGATCGTGAGAAGGCGAAGCTTGCTTGCTTGGCCAAGTATCCCGATCTTCAGCTCGGCGTGAACTGGTTGATCGTTAGCGACACGAATGCGCTGAGTCCTCTCGCGACAGGCAACGACAATTTCGGCTTCACTGTTGGCATGACTCTGCCAATCTGGCGCGACAAGATCCGTGCGGGTGTGGCGGAAGCAAACCTTCAGACCCAAGTTTCGACCAATGCCTGGCAGAGCGAACGAGATCGCATCGCGGGACAGTTACAGCAGCGGCTAGCAGAAGCGGATTCGATGCTCGAATACCGCGAGATACTGAAAGGCCGCATGAGTCCAAGAACAAGGACACTCTTGAAACTGACGCTTACCGACTACTCAGGCGGTCTTAGCGACTTTTCGTCTGTTATTGAGGCGTATCGCGAAGTCCTGACTCTCGAGTCGAAGCTTCTCAGTGTGGAGGCCTCGCTGTGGACCTCTCTCATTGAGATTCAGCGGCTAGTGGGATTGCCGTAGCGCACAAGTACTAGTGTTTGTGCTCGGTGCCTTCGGGTGGTTGCTCGACGACGCCGTCAACTTGTAGCACGATGTTGTTCTTGTCGTTTTCTTTTACGACTGCGGTGAGCTCCGAAGTGCTGTAGGAACCGAATTTCGGATCAACCACTCCGAGCTTGGTGCCGCCGAATCCCTTCATGTTCTCACCAATGATCATTTGCAATACAACGCACTTGTGTTCGCCAGCAACCGCGCCATCGCCTTCATCGAAAGTGGTGAGTGTGAAAGTGCCATCTTTCTTGATGTTTCCACGAGCGTTCAGTGAGTGCTTGGGAGAAAGGAATTCAACTACACCGACTTTGACTGGTCTTCCATTGGGGAACTGAACTCTACCCGATACCTCGTAGGTTCGAGGTTGATTGCTGCAACCGGAGAGTGTAGCAATGACCACGCAAACGATGGCCAATGTTCCCAAGGCAGAAGGCCGCATTCTATTGTCCCAAGCTTGTGACTTGATTGTCATGGCGATTGCAGAGGTTTCCGAGAGTGAAGGTGTCGATGTTTACCGAGAGAGTTTGAACGCTGCCGTCTGCCAAGGCAAATTGGCAGACGCTACCATGCCAGCTACCCCATGATACGAGTCCATTTCCGTCGTCATTCAAGTTCGTGATGATCGGCACTCCAGGGCCTCCAATCCGCATTGAGTTGAAGACGTTGTCACCATTATAGATAAATGCATCGGTGGGAGATTGACCGAGCATGTTCAATGGCACATGCATCTCTCCAACAAGAAAGGTGTTGCTAAGTCCATCAGTAGCATCACGATGTTTGATCTTGTCGACCCAATCAATCGGTTCTCCCGCTGGACCGCACCTCGCACGGCTGGAGATGATAAGCCCGTTTCCGTTTCCACCGTAATAGAAATCGGTAGCCAGTCCCGTTGATCCCGAGGACATGTCGCCCTGGTTTCCCCCATAGTCGCCGACTGCTCCGGAGACGTTCCCAGAGGAACTGTTGGAACATGGATAGGGGCACCCGCAGGGAGCGAAGCACCACTGAGTATCGTTATTAACGGCTAGTCCGTCACCAACAGCGTCTGACACGGAACGACGAGAGGGGCAGCAGAAAAAAGGAAAGGTTGTGGTGCGGACCTCTTCTGGATGATCTGCGTAAGATCGGCGGTAATCCCATCGGTCCTCGGCAGCAACTTGCTCGAGATACGGCAGTATTCGGACAAGCCAAGTGATTTCTCGACCGCCACAGACATACTTGCTTTCGCCAGGGCGCGGTTGGTACCGACCCGGTGGATAGCATCTATAACTTTCATGAAATAGCTCGGTAGCCAGGCAAATCTGTTTCAGATTGTTTTGGCACGACATGCGTCGAGCGGCTTCACGAGCGGCCTGGACAGCTGGGAGCAGCAAACCGACGAGGATTCCAATGATCGCAATCACGACCAAAAGCTCGACTAGGGTGAATGCACGACGGGCACTATTCATTTTCATTTGCATATTTTCCTGGCACGACACCCGGGTACTACGGGACGAACCCCAGTGTAGTTGGGTGAACGGGCTACGCTTTCGGCCGTTTAGGTGCGAAATCGATCTAATCCCTACCTTTGGAATCCGAAGGGAAGGAGCACGAGGAAGTCGTGTAACCGACGTTCTGAGGGCGGATTTTTGTCTCTAGTTCCAGAAACGCCCTTTTGTAAGAATTATAGCCTCAGCTGGAAGTATTGCCTTAGAAAAAGAAAGTTAAGGCACCTCGTAAGCTCTATTGATACGGATTTCAAGATTCCTCTTCAGCCAGGATGGCTTTCCTTGAGTCGACGACCAGACAAACTCTCTATCGCCTTTATGGTGGGCTTGTTTTCAGGCTATTGCCGCGAAGTTGTTACGTCGGTCACTTTGGCTGCTCGACGGTGGCAGAGCGATGATGTTGGAGCAATGGCGGCTGCTGTAGCCTACTATCTGGCTCTCTCCGTCTTCCCGATCCTGTTGTTACTAAGTAGCGGAGTTGGGCTCTTTCTCAAGTTTACGAACCTGGGGCATGATGCCGAATTGCAGATTCTGTCAATTGTCGCGGAGCACTGTTCTCCTACTCTGGAGCAGCAAGTGCGCGTGATGCTGCTTCAGTTTGAAGAGCAAGCTATCGTTGGTTGCCCCTTTGGATTGATAACCGCCATCGCAGCCGCCATTGGTGTCTTCTTTCAGTTCGAACGAGCTTTCGACAAGATCTGGCGAGTCAGACCGGCGCGTTTTACCAGCACTCGGCATTTTTTGACTCGACAGGTGACCAAGCGTTTTGCCGCTTTCCTAATGCTAGGATCTGTGGGACTTGCTATTATCGCCATCATGGTTGCGAATCTCGCCATTAGCGGTATTCGAGCTTGGATGGCTGAGTGGTATTTGGCGGGCACTTTGATTCTGTTCGTCGCAGATACACTTACGACGATTCTTTTTAACACCGTTGCATTTGCAGTGCTTTATAAATGCTTGCCCAAGAAGAAAGTTAGATGGCGCGAGGCGTTTCGCAGTGCGTTGCTTGTTGCACTGACTTGGGAATTAGGCCGAGAGTTGCTTTGTTCCTTCCTGATCGGAATGCGATACACCACAACTTATGGAGCAGTCGGTTCGTTTATCGCGCTGCTGCTCTGGTTCTACTGGGGCGTCAATCTACTGTTCTTTGGCGCGGAGTACCTGCAGGTTCTGACTCAGCGAAGTGAACAGCCATTCTCTATGTTCGATCCCAACCAAGCCCAGGATAGAAACTCGGGAGATTCTCATCAGCCGAGGAGGTCTGGTGCGTCGGTACCTGCGATGCATCTAAACGGGAATTGGAATGCTTCCGTGCATCAAAAATCTCACGGCTTCGACGCTTGAAACTGGTTATCGTTAATTCTTCGATTCTTCGAAGGCTAACTCACTGCCCTCTAGCTCCTTGATGGCACGAGCTCCCGAAGCAATCTGAGCATAGATTGTTAGCTCCTTGAGTTCTTGGCTTTCCGGTGGAAAGTAAGCTGTGCCTTTCGTGTGAAAAGCGGCCAACGGCACGACGACTTCGCCACCAGGAGGAACAGTGTCGGGGTGGGTGTAGTGAAACTGATGGTTGATCGACACGTTTAGGTAATTCCAAGGTTCCTCTGTTGGGTTTGTTAGAGTTACGCAAGGTAGCACCCGAGTGTCAGGCGTGTCTCTAGACTGCTTGTTTTCAATTGCTCGAGGGCCAACTAAGACGTCGACTTCCAGCACTGGGTCACGAACATCTGGCATGGTCGTATACATCCAAACGACCAGCGCGAAGGGGGCAAGAGTTAAGACAATCAGCCCCACAGTTAGCTGAGTACGCGTAAGCGTGTTGGGTAGCTTAGGCGCTTGTTCTAAGTCGCTGTTAGTCTGGACTGTATTCATTTCGCTGTGCCCTGGAAAACGCGTTGCGATTCAGTGTGCAATAACCGCATATCATTGTTGGTTTCAGGCAAATCAAGAATGCCAATCGTGGCTTCTCGCGACGGAAATTCGCAAAGTTGCTAAGCCAAGAGCTCCTTGATGACCTTACCGCCGAACTGAGAAAGCTGCTTGAAGCGGCCGGCGTGGAAGAAAGTCAGCCGATTGTCGTCAAGTCCAAGAAGATTGAGAAGCGTCACGTGCAAATCGCGGATGGGATGTACACATTCGACGGCTTCATCGCCAAGCTCGTCCGTGGCCCCGACAGTTTGTCCCGCCTTAACTCCACCGCCGGCCATCCAAACGCACATCGCCTTGGCATTGTGGTCACGGCCATACGCAATTCCACCTCGGACACCGTTGTCGGGGCTACGACCGAATTCGCCGCACCAAACGACGAGAGTGTCCTCGAGTAGACCGCGCTGGTCGAGATCTTGGATCAAAGCTGCGATAGGACGATCCACTGCGTTGATAAGCTTTCCATGAGCTCGTTCGATGTAGTCGTGGGAGTCCCAAGTAGAAGCGTAAAGCTGCACAAAGCGAACACCGTGCTCCAGCAATCTTCGCGCGTACAAGCATTTCTTTCCGAACTTGGCCGTAGCCTTGTCCTTCAAGCCGTACTCTTCAATCGTCTGTGCTTTCTCATGGCCCAGATCGAGAACTTGTTTGACATCATCCTGCATTCTGAAGGCGAGTTCGAAGCTATCCAGTCGCGCTGCCAGCAAGTCAGCCTGCGGATGTTTCTGCATATGCTTATTGTTTAGCGCGCCTAGTAGATCGAGGTTCGCTCTCTGATGTTCTTTGGTGATTCCTTTGGGCGGCGTTAGATTCAATATTGGAGAACCCTGAGGCCGCAATGCGGTAGCTTGATACTGCGCCGGTAAGAACCCATTGCCCCAGTTCGCCGCGCCGCCTTGGGGAAAGGAGAGGTCAGGCATAACGACGAAACCTGGCAAGTTTTCATTCAGTGTGCCAAGACCGTAATTCGCCCAGGCACCTACTGCTGGATCCCCACCGAAGCGATTCCCGCAATTGATGTGGTACAAGGCGGTCGGATGATTGATCGATTCAGCTTGTAGCCCACGGTAGAAGCAAAGCTTGTCGGCCACCTTCGAGAGATGCTGCCATTTTTCGCTCATCCATGCGCCGGACTCGCCATGTTGAGTGAAAGAGAATGGACTTTGCACATAGTAACGCTTGCCGCTAGCCATGGCCGAAATCCTTTCACCGCTCCGCTGGAATTCCTTTAGGTGCAGCTCTTTCAGCTTGGGCTTGGGATCAAAAGTATCGATCTGGCTAGGACCGCCCTCCATCGTCAAGAAGATGCAACGCTTTGCTCTAGGTGTGTGGTGGGGCTGCTTCGCGTCGTCTGCAGGTGAGGCGTTCAGCTCGTGCTGCAGCATGCCTTGCAGTGCCACACTGCCGAGTGTAGCGCCGAGGCTATATAAGTATTCTCTACGAAACATAACTTAAGACTGTCTCAGTCGTGCAAACTGCTTGGGGTCAGGGGGCGTACAGTAGCTCGTTGCTGGAAAGGATGACCAGGCAAACTTCGGCTAAGCCGCGCGCCCGAGGGCTGGACGAGGCCGGGTCCGAATCGGGGATGTAGTCGCGGTTCTGTTCCAATGGCTCGGTGAACTCGAATGACTCTCCCGTGTTCTCTGACACCAAGGAACGTTTCTGCGCAGTCGGAGGCCGGTAGGTTGCGAGTTGTATATTCTCGTGGCGATTGGTCATTTCTTCCCAATGATTTAGACAGACGGCTAGCTCATTTGGGGCCGCTTCACGCCCGAAGGCCAGCTGAAAAATCCGATGAATTGTTGCTGGCACGTGCTTTGCCTGATGATCGCTTTCCGTAGTGTCAGTGGTTTCGTTGAGAACTCGGTCAGCAAAAGCCAGTGCTCGTTCATAGGAAAACTGACTGTTGAAAAGCGTCAAGCCCTGAGGTGCAACGGTGGAGTTGTCTCGGAGTTCGCATGATAAGTCCGGCGATGGCTTGTTGAACACCTCTAGCATTGGGTTAGGAAGAGTACGAAGCCGCAAAGCGTAGAGTGCGCGTCGATTGCGATCCTGTGGCAGGGGTGATGCTTGATATATCGGTGCGTAGGATCCCATGATCTGCCGAGGTTGTGCGCCAACTTCTGGATTGATGTTAGGCCTCACGGGTACTCCACCCACTTCATGATTGAGCAGACCGCTTATGGTTAGGACCGAATCAAGAACCTGCTCCGCACTCAGTCTGCGTGATTGGAATACTGCGTACGAAGTTCCTAGCGGATCTTTCTCTGTGATGATTTGGAGTTCAGTTGGAGCAACATCGCGGCTCGTTCGACAGTAAGCTTCGCTAAGTAGAATAGTCCGATGTAATACTTTGCTCGACCAGTCTGCTTCAACAAGTTCGTTCGCTAAGTAGTCGAGCAACTCTGGGTGTGAAGGTGGTTCGGAAGCAGTTCCGAAGTTATTCGCAGTCTTGACGAGACCTTGTCCAAAATGTTGTTGCCAAATGCGGTTGGCCATGACTCGGGGCGTCAGTGGATTGCGTTTCGCATCCGTAAGCCAGTCTGCAAAATCGAGTCGGCGTCCGGCGGTGGTTTCTGAGACTAAACTACTTTCCGACGCGTCCAAGCCAACTATTCCTGAAAGAACCGAAAGTGTTCCAGGCGTGACCGCAATGGTCGGAGAGAAGACATCGCCACCGCTCAGTATCGAGGTTTGAGCAGATTTTCCTCTCCGCTTTCCAGGCATTGTGATGCGAGAATTAAAAGCACGCCTCGTTGCGTCGGGGCCACTGTAAACGCTGAACGCCATAGGCTTGTAGCGATCTAGCTCCCAGTTGTGCCGCGACACGTATTTAGTTGCGATTCGATCTTCGCCGAAATCGCGAGGACTGAAGCCGACGTTCTTCGGAGCAATTTCGTCCTGAGAAATGCCTTTTTTCAGCTTCTCACCACGGGAGGCATACTCTAGACCGCGGTCTGCATACCATTTTTCAGCGTATTTGCGCGCTCGTTTGCTGACCTCTGTTTTCACTTTTGAGAAAACACCGATCCGTTCCATCAGATAAGCAGTCTGTTCTTCAAAGTTGTTCTGGTTTTCAGAATCAAGAAAAGCCGCCGGACGATCCGCGAACTGAGTGGTCGCAAAGACCGCTTGGATACGGTAGTAATCGCGAGTTGGGATCGGGTCGAACTTGTGGTCGTGACAGCGCGCACACTGAAGCGGATGAGCCAGGAAGGCTTGGCCGACGAGATCTGTAATGTCATCCAAATACTGTTGCCGCGTAACTTTCGCGACACTCATGCCAGTGTGTTCCCATGGGCCCATGCGGAGCATGCCAGTAGCAATCAATAGTTCTGGGTTGTTTTCATCGATTTCGTCTCCGGCAATCTGCTCGCGGATAAACTGGTCAATGGGTCGATCTTCATTGAAGCAGCGGGTGACATAGTCTCGATATCGCCACGCGTTAGGTCGTTGGTAGTCGTTAGAGAATCCAGCTGAGTCTGCATAGCGGACTACGTCCAGCCAAATTGTGGCAGCCTGTTCCCCAAAATGCGGTGAGGCGAGGACTTGATCGACGAGTTGCTCCCAGGCTTGTTGTTCCGATGCAGGATTGGAAACAAACTTGGCGACAGCTTCCGGCGTTGGAGGCAAGCCAGTTAGATCCAGGTAGAGTCTGCGAATGAGATCGAGGCGACTTGCGCGTTGGGCCGGGCGGACTCCGAGTTCTATTAACTTCGCGTTGATAAACAAATCGACCTTGTTATTCGCCGGCAGGTCGGTAGGAGCAGGCAGCTCGACCTTCAGTGGTTGGTAAGCCCATAAGGTCTTGGGTGCATAGCGGCGATCATCCCAGTTGGAATCCAGTCCACCACTGGTCGCAACAGTTATACCGGTGGCGAATTCTCCGCGAATCGCTTCGATCTTCTTTTCGTCGGGCCAAGGTGCGCCCAGCTCGATCCACTTTTTTAGGGCCGCGAGCTGTTCTTCGTCGAGGCGATCGTTTTCCTTGGGTGGCATCTGCAGCTGATCGTGTTTCCAAGTTGATGACTTGTAGATCCAGCTATCTTCTGGTTTTTCCGGTACCAAAGCCGCTTCACCGCTATCACCGCCTCGGACAGTCTGTTCCCGAGTTGTGATCACAAATCCAGACTCGATCTCGTCGGGATTGCGACCATGGCAGGCGGCGCACTTTGAATCTAGGGTTGGAGCAACCACAAGTGCGAAGATCTTTTCGCCTTCACTGAACTCCTCCCTGTCGGACGTAGACTTCAATGGTGCATTTTGGTGTGCTTTTGAGCCTTCGTCGGATTGAGCCTGCGCGATTGAAGCTGAAACGAATGCAGCCAGAAGTCCAAATGATAGGTGAGCGAAAGATCGAGACATGCGATTCAATCACTTGGCGGGAGAAAATGAAAGTCAGCAGCGACAGGTGAAGCTCGACCTCCATTATACCGCAACAATTATTCCAAATTGTACAAATTCAAACTTGAAACAACTAAAGCGAGTTGATGCTTTCGGGCAGGGAGATCGTTTCGAGAAGCCAGATCCAGGGAAGGAAGATGAGAAACACATAGCTCAGGATGGTGGCAGAGCCCACCAGCAGCGCGATGAGCATGGGAAACCAGCGGCGGTGAGCGTCATCGAGTTGCTCTGCGGATTGCTGCAGGTTCAGCGAAACCTCCCTCAGGTGTCGGGCGGACTCTTCTGGACTGAGTATTCCAGCGTGCGCTGAACCCAAGATGAGTGAAGTTTCCTTGGACATTAGGTCTGGTGTTTGTTTTTGTTGGACCTGTTGCCAGCCGAGTTGCGATTCTTCATCTGTTGCGCCGAGAGTTTTCAGGCTCAAGTGTGTGATGTTTTCCAGCGGAACCTTGGAACCCCCCAGCAAGGCGGCGAGATGTGTTGCCAACGCCTGTTGACGTAGAGACTTCGCATGTTTGTCTCGATTGGCTCGGCTGAGACCACGACGCCTCCGCATCCAGTAGAGAATAACCAGGGGCACTGAAACAAACAAAACGAGAAACAGAGTTAAGAGCAAGGGGTTTTCCCCAACCACCACAATGAATTCTAGCCAGCTCGGAAGATTCTGGTTGAACAGCCGATAGGTCACGCGATATTCCGGGATCAAGGACCAAGCTACCATGGTCAGTGCGATGACCATCAATAGCACGAGGAGAAACGGATAAAGCAGGGCCGAGTGGAAATTTTGCTTTGCCTTAAAATTGGCGATATGCATTGCCGTCCAGGCTTGAAGCGATTCAGCCAGCCGATCCGAGGACTCGCCTGCCTCGACGCAAGCAGCCAGCACTCGCGACTCGCGATCTCGACCAGCCACCAGCGTGTCACTCCACTTCTTTCCGGACTGGACGTCTCGCTCGATTTGTTCCGCCAGCTTCCGAGTTGATGTGGTCGATGCGCTCAGGGTCTGGCGGACTTCTCTGCCAATCGGAAGCCTCGCACGCACAAGTTGTGCAACCTGCTCGCAAACGGCCAGCTTCTCGGCGAGCGTTGCCGCAGGCGAGGTTTGGCTCTGATTCGATTCTTCGGAGCGTTTTGGGGAATTGCCGGAGTCGTTCATGGATTGGAAGTTGCGATTCTAAGCTTGGCTTTTAGCGATAGGCTTAACAGAGTCAGAGAGTGCTTGGGTTTGTCTCGAATTCTCTAATCTATCGCCTGATCCTGCAAGGTTTGCATTCCGAGCTCACAAGCGCAGGCCTGGATTGCTTCGGTGTCTGCGTCGACGAGTAGCGCTTTCTTAAGCGCCCCGAAAATTGGTGGTAGTTGCTCGACTAGCAATTGCATGTTGGGGGTGCCTGATTGGCCCGGTGTGGGTTGGAGTTTTTGGCAAAGAGCCAGCGAAAGCCCTGCAGTCAAATGGGGCAGTGGTACATCCATGTCCAGTAATCGACTCAATGCATCGGCACAACTGCGAGCATGCATGGTCGTGATGACGAGTTGTCCGGTCATCGCTGCTTGAAAGACTACTTGAGCTGTCTCGGCATCACGAATCTCACCGACCAACATCACTTCGGGATCTTGTCGCAGCAGGGCTCGAAGCCCTTCGGACCAACCGTAGCCTTTGTCCGGCTGAATCTGCGATTGGGCGACACCTTCAAGTTCCGATTCTATCGGGTCTTCCAGGCTTACGACGCTCCGCAATTGTTTCGCTGACAGAATTTCTCGCAGTGCGGCATAAGCAGTCGAAGTTTTTCCAGCTCCCGCTGATCCGGTTATCAGCAGTACTCCAGAGGCTTGTCGCAGGCATTGGTGCACATCTTCAGCCGTCTTGGATGGCAAGCCGAGATCATCAATTCGCCAAGCTTCGGACGACAGCGGGATCAAGCGAATTGCAATTCGTTCGCCGTGCAGAGTTGGAAGGGTGCTGACCCGAGCTTCCAGGCGCCGATCCGAGCCAGCATCGTCGAGCACCAATCTCCCTTCTTGCGGAACTTCACTGCGATAAGTCGTCAGGCCCGCGAGGGCTTTGATACGAGAGTTCAGATTGGTGGACTCTCCGCTCGGTGCAACACCAGCTTCTCGGAGCTGGCCAAAAATACGAAGTCGCACCTGGTGGCCGTTGGCCGTTTGATTCAAGTGAACATCGCTGGCGTGCACGTTTATCGCCGTTTGCAAAACGCGTTCGACCGCCAGTCGCGCGTATTCTTCACGCTTCGGATCAAGGTTTGAAAAGTCAATGGGTGAGCTTGTCATCTACCTTGCTAGTTCTCCAGCGGTTGCATGCGCAGGCAGTAATCCGACTCGTTGATGCGATCTGACAGAAATTGGTAGCTCAGGATGTAGCGTTGGATGCGCCGCAAGTCTTTGTCGACCGCCTTGGATCGATACAAGACTCGGCCAAGCGAGCCGTTGTCACGGAGATCAGAGAGTTTCGCTGACCGAGCCAGTGGATTTGGTTTTAGCTTGATGACATAGTCCGCATAGCTGTCTTCTTCACGGTGAGTTATCAGGTCAACCGCCTCAATGGTGGCCGGATCAAATTCCATCTGCTTCAAATCTTCGATCGTGACGTCCGTATCTTCGACTAGATCATGCATCAAGCCGACGAGTTGTGCCTCTGGCAGGTCGACGCCGTCCATCACTCGCAGGCAGTGCATGAGATACGGCTCGCCATCTTGGTCCGTCACCCCATGGAATTTCTTCGTTACCAGGGCAAGGGCTTTGTCAATATCGCTAGACATGTGAACTAGAAGTGAAAAAAGAGCTTTGAAAGCGGTATTACCGATTCAAGAATTTGATGCAAACCGGCGAGCCAACAGTGATGCGCGAGTTTGCTGATGATAGCTTCCCAGACTTTTCGTCAATTTGAAAAAGCACGACAGAGTCTGTAGTCTGATTTTCGGTCAGCAAGAATTTGCCGGTTGGATCGATACGAAAATTACGAGGAGTTTCACCACCGGTGTTGGTGTGACTGATAGGCGTTAGCTTTCCCTTATTAAACCGAAAGCCCGCGATGCTGTGGTGGCCGCGGTTGGAGCCGTACACAAATTTGCCGCTAGGATGCACGAGCACCTCGGCCGTGGAGTACCCGTTCTGGAGCTCGCCTGGCAAGGTCGACAGCGTTTCGGATTCGGTGAGCATACCGCTTTTGCTGTTCCAGCTGCAGGCACTTAGTTGGCAAGTCAGTTCATGAATGACAAAGGCGTGTTCGCCGTTCGGGTGAAAGGCGATGTGTCTTGGTCCGCTACCTGGCTTAAAGTGCATTACAGAGTGTTTCTCACCAAGCCCGTTTTCATCGAGTTTGTAGATCAAGACTTGGTCGAGGCCGAGGTCGACCGCTGCGGCGTATTGGTCTGATGGATCGGGCAAGATGCAGTGAGCATGTGGTGCTTTCTGTCGTTGGTGAACGCTGCTGCCAGTGTGTTGAATGAGGTGGATTTCTGCGAGCTTGCCTATCTCGTCTAAAGGAAAGGAAGTCACGCTACCGCCGCTGTAGTTTGCGACGAGGGCGCTCTTGCCGTCGGCAGTAACAGACACGAAGCAGGGTGCGCCGCCATCTGTCGATCTGTGACTGATTTCAGTGAGGCCGAAGTCAGATCCAATCTTGAAAGCGGTGATCTGATGATCGCTGGCGGCAACTTCGCTAACTGCGTACAGAACATCAAGGGTTGGATGCAATGTGAGAAAGGATGGGTTTTCAAGCTTGGCAACCAACTTGGGGGCGGAAAGCTTTGCCGTTTTGGAATCCAGGTAGCTCAAGTAGATCCCTTGGCTGTCTCGGCCGGTATAAGTGCCGATATAGAAAGGCTGTTTGGATGATTGTTGGGCCGAAGCGTCACTACAGAGTAAAACGCCAAGGAGTAAAAACGCTAGTGCCGGGGAAGCATACCGGGCGGGTTTTGCAGTGAGTGGCATAGTGAGAAGGTGTGCAGGCAAAAGAGGTGGGAGAAATTTCTAATTTTCAAGCAAAAGCGAGATGCTCGCTCATCATAACAAACCTGAGCCCTTTCGAGCGCTTGTAAATGGTAGCCTTCGTTCCGCGAAAGGTTCCTGGTGCTTTTGCAGAGCAAAATTCGACCAAGATTGAAACTCTGGTCAGTCCTTCAGCAGCAGCCCAGTCTGCTGGAATGCACTCAAGCTGGAAAGTAGAATCCTCGAGTCTTCATGGCGACTCACCATTGTCCTTTGTCTGTTCCGCAATCAAGAGTGTCTGTTTCGGATGAGCAGTTTGACCACCAATGTGGTTGATGCAGAGATTCTCCAGGAAGTGTCTGCGCGGCATCTCGTGGATGCCCTCAAGCTGCGCTTGGCGGTGCAGGTCGCTCCAGTGAAGTGGCAAGCGCCGCTAAGCCAACTCGCGGATGCCATGGAGCAGGGCAAGGCTCTGGAAGAGGTCGTTCAGTCTGGTGCTAGTCGGATGCCGAAAGAGCTGAAGTGTTTGGTTCAAGAATCGATCAAGCTGCCTGAGCCAGGTCAATTCCTGGTGGAGTGCCTGAAGGCGAGGGACGAGATCCGCTCGAGCTAACGCGACTTGGCACGTTTGTGCATCTATCCCGTGTGTTTGCTCGTGTTTTCTTTGCTGGTGGGAGTTGGTTTCAGTTTCTGCATGAACTATGTGATCGACACAACTTGGATAGAAGACTTCGGCCTTGCAGGTTTTGAATCCACGGTGGAAGCTTTGCGAGATCAACACCATGCTATGATTTCAATGGCTTTGATTCTGGGATGGGTAGGCCTCCTGTTGTTAACAATCTATTTTGTCGGTCCGCCGTGGGCATGGGTCGCTGTGATGGGAGGTGTGATGGTGGGCCGAATGGTGGGAGCGGTGGTGCCGACTGTGGTGGGACTTATGGTGGGAGCTCGAATGATGTGTCGGCTTCGAATGGTGCTTTGGCGGGTGCGTTGGCCTCTTGCCGTCACAAAGGCAAAGACTCGTTGGGCAGTACCTCTCCCTCGCAT
>PKCQ01000150.1 GCA_002862265.1 Planctomycetaceae bacterium
TCTTCCGCAAGGGTGTTTCCGTTGCTTTTGTCTTTGGCGGCTTTCATCCCGATTACCACCGCCCGACAGACACACCTGCCAAGATCAACTACGACAAGATTGCTGCTGCTGCAAAGCTCTTTTATGTCGCGGCATACGAGGCAAGCGATCACGGCTTCTACCCAGTGCCAAAGCTCATCGAAACGAAGTAGGCCTTGGATTGGCTCGACTTCTTACATGTTCGAATGGACCCGAACTACTACCGGAATCAGGCCAATATCACCTCCCCACTTTGTGCAGATGTGCAGGAGTACCGATTGTTCCGGGGAAGGTGGATCGGTGCGTTTGAATAATATTTGAAGAACCTGGACGATTTGCTGGCGTACGACTAGTATTCGAAATGTGGTATTGCGTGTCTTTTCTGCCCCTTCTGTAGGTCGGCATGGTTAATTCTGGTTCTTCAGTTCGACTTCTCATGCTGGTGATTTCCAGCCTGGGCAGCAGTCCGCTGTGGATGCACCATGCACTTTATCACCAGACTCCCACAAGTCAGGATCTGACCGCGCGAGAATCCGTGTCATTCGGGTGCGGGCATGGCTGCATCCACTGCACAAAGAATGCAGGAGAATCTCAGAAAGTCGCCCCATATGGTGAAGTGACTGGCGATCACGACTGCTTCGTTTGCTGTTCGCTGAAGCAGTCGCCGCAAAGAACGATTGCAGTTCATCTCACATCGCTTCCCCTGTCAGCAACACTCCTATGCAACGAGCTATGCACTCCCAACTTTCACAATCCTTGTAGACCATCCGCCAGAGCTCCACCAACGCATTGCAATCTGGTTTATCAGCCGCATGCCTGAGCAAGAGTAGAGAGGCACGTAAATCTTATCGTGCGCGTTCGAACCAGCCGCCCAGCAGTGAATTTTAGCAGAGCATCTTTCAGAGAGCTCTCTTCGTGCACCCCGTTGGTTTTCTCATTATGAAAGCAATACTTCGCTTTGGCTCCCGCATCGTGGAGTTATCGCAAGTCGATTTCTGCCCCCAATTCAATCGCTACGTCTATTGGCTAAAACAGCCAGTGGGTTGGTTCGTGGTTGCCTTAGGTGCAAGCATCTTGGTCGGTGCCTTCGTCAGCCCGCTCGGTTGGGCGTTGGCGGTCAGTCTTGCATCGATCATCGGCTTCGGGCTAGCGTTCCCCTGGATTGCAGTCTATGGCACTAGACTCAAGTTGAAACCGGTGCACGCCTCCGTCCATGAGCAAGATGCAGCCGAGATCGAAGTCGAAGTGCAGAATCGCCTTCCGCTTCCACTGATGGGCTTGATGATCAATCGTTACACAACCACGCCGGCCGACGAAGAGATCGAGATCGGTGAGGTAGGCTTAGCCCATGTTCCGTTGCTGAGTGTTACGAAGTTTCGATTCAAAATCCATCCTGAATACCGTGGTCAATATCCTACTGAAGCACCAGAGGTAAGCTGTGCCTTCCCATTTGGCATCTGGAAAGCAAAACGTAAGCTTTTGTCAGTGGAACCAATCATGGTGAAGCCGCTCGTGGTCGAGACGGCTGGCATGATCGAGTTCTCGGGAAAGCGTTTGGCTGACACGGGCGATGGAGAACGCGCAAGCACCACTGGCGAATTCATGGGGCTTCGCGAATTCCGTAACGGCGATTCCTTGAAAACGATTCACTGGGCGCAGACGGCAAAGTTAGATTCGCTTGTAGTCTGTGAACGAGGCGGGCCGCAGCATCAACCACTTGTCGTCCAGATCAACACAGGTCGATCAGAGGGTTCGAAGCTTGAAGCCCGCGAGAACCTAGCATGGCGCGTTCGCATCGCGGCAGGACTGATCGGACTGTTTGGCGGTCAAAAACAACCGCTTCAACTCAAGATTGATGACCAGCTCATTCACTTGCCAGCTGGAGCCGATATGGTTCCAATCGCGTGGAACCATCTCGCGCAGATTCCATTGGATGGAGGTATTCCGTCTTCAATAATCGACGCCTCTCAGGCTCCTACTTTATGCATCGATTCACAGGCGTCTCGCGAGCCTGGTCCACCACATTTAGTCCATGTCTCGATGCACTCGGTGAATTCAGAAAGCATTCGGCACAGTGCGCTGGACTGCAGCTACGAAGTAGATCTCCGACACGACATTGGTCATCAAGTCAATCAATTTCTCTTGAAGCTGGGGCGTGCCAAGAATGTCGCCTAAGCCAAAACAATTTGCAACACCGGATTCAGCGTTAGATGCCAAGGTCGCCAAGTCTTCCTTGTTCGATATGCTGGCTCAAGACGGATGGACATGTTCCGCGAGGAAGCGAAACGGGGCCTTCCATCTAGCTCTGCTAGCCATTGCCGCTCTTGTCCATCTACGAACCCACAACGATCCGTGGTGGGTTTTGGCCACTGAGTACAGCTGCATCGCGGCTGGTATTCTGGTCATCTCCCGCGCGGCCAAATATCTAAAACCAGCCAAGCAGCTCGTGTTGGCTATCGCTATTGGGCTGGTGCCTTGGTTTCTCGATACTCCGTGGAGGGCGATGAACTACGGCAATGGAATGGAGATCCTGATGCTTGCCAGTTTTGGTTGGATCGGGCTTGGCTTGGCTCTCTTCGGCTGGCAATCGCGCTTGATCAGCCTTGCCGTTGTTGCCAGCGGATTCTTAGTACTGTTCACCACCTTCATTTCAGATCACAGCCAATCTGTCTCGTTCCCCTTTGTCTGGGCTGCACTCTGCTTGTGGTGGCTGGTTGCGAATCAATGGGAACAAGTAGAAGCATGTCAGGCAACTTCGGTCAGTCGCACACGTTATCGAATGACGAGCGTCCTTATCGGGCTGCTCTTAGTCACAACAACCTTTGCACTGGTTTCTGGTAGCGGTCTCCGCGTTCTGCATCAACTCGACATCGGCATCATGCCGACTAGCGGGGGTAGCAAGTGGAATGATACAGCAGCGCGATCCGGCATCGGCAGCGGTGATGCCATCGTGGCTGCGAAAGAACATGCCATGAGTTTCGGAGCGGTGGAGACCGACTTCTTCCTCGACTCGCACGAACCAAGTCTATTCGACGTCTTCAGCGAGCAGTTTGGTGAGCCTGTTGCCAAAAAGAAGATCCAAAAAGCCCAAGCATTGGCGGGTAAGGAAACTCAAGATGATGGTCATCATCATTTTTCTGATGCTAATCGAGGCGGTAATGACGAGTTCAGCATTCAGCGTGATACGCCGAAGCGCAACAAGCCTCTGGACAATCTTCGAGCCAACGCCTTGATGTATTGGCAAGGTTCTAGTGGTATTCGCTTGGCTGTCGACCGATTTTCCAGGTTCAACGGAAAGAGCTGGAAGAAGGAAGGCCAATTCCCGGATTTCAAACAGCCTGGTGCCGTTCTCATTGGCGAGCAGACCTGGTTCCAACCCTCTGGATACACGGTACAAAACGCGCTCAGTCCCTTCGTCGATGCGGTGCCGGAGGCGATGAAGTTCACGAAGTATCGCTCCAACATCGTCCCCACACGTCCAGGTCTCCAGCTCTGGTGTGTCGACATGCTCGACCGAGGGGACTTTTTCGGAATGAATGACACTCGCTGCCTTTTCATGACGGGTCGAGATTACGTGCCGGACTACACAGTGGTACGATTCGTCGATAGCTTGATCGATCTGCAGCGCGTAAGAGCACTGCTTAGCAAGCAGAAGAACTCCCAAGAACGTTCTCACTTTTTCGAGGAAGAGACCAGAGCTCAAATAGCTCAACTCGTCAAAGAATACACGCAAGGTACAGAGCGTGGCTGGGATCAAGTCGACCTGCTATTGCGGAACCTGCGCTGGCACTTTGTGCTTGATCGAGAAGTGGGCAGCAAAGATGGTGAACAGCCGCTTTCAAAGTTCCTAGAGCATCGACGCGGTCCCTCTTACATGTTTGTCACGACAGCTGCCTTAATGCTGGATGAACTTGGCTATAAGACGCGGATGGCTCGCGGTTTTTATGTCGACCCTAGCAATGCTATCGACGGCGAATATTCGGTAATCCCGCAAAATGCCCATGTCTGGCTAGAGCTCCACGTGGGCAGTGACAATTGGATTCCGCTCGAGCCCACTCCAGGTTACAGACAACCTCCATTTCGCGTTACTTGGCGTTATCGTCTCTATCAAGCGAGGTTTGCGATCTTCTGGATTGTTTCTGGCACTCTTCTATTTAGCACAATAACCTATCTCTTCCGCTTCCGTATCTTTGAAACACTATGCTGGCTGTTATGGCCATTCGTATTGCAGAGTAGCGACCGAAAGCGTGTTCAATGGTTGGTCTCGATCCTAGACTGGCGATTCCGACTAGCTGGCATTCGCAGGCCGACAGGAACACTACCAAGCCGACATTGTGACGGGCTACTTCAAGAACAAAACCATGCACTCACACCACAAGTAAGTCAGCTTTTTGCGGAAGCCGATCGCATGTACTACGGCCCGGCCGAGTGCTTGACCGATGCTGGCCGCGACGCATTGCAAGCGTTGTGGAAACGACTTAGCTTATTCGAAATTAAGCGTATTCATTTGTCTAAAAGGAGCACACCTGAAACGGTGAGTTAAATTGATGTTTGATGTGGAATCGGCTCCGTCCGTTGAGCAAGTATTGACTCAGCTGCGGACGAAACTCAATGGAGTCCTTCTGGGTAAGGAAGACAGAATCGAACTGGTCTTGGCTTGCCTTGTCTCGGGTGGCCACTTGCTCTTGGACGATTTACCCGGGCTCGGAAAAACCACACTTGCCAAAGCAATCGCCTCCAGTTTTGGAGCTCGTTTTGCGCGGGTCCAATGTACGCCTGACTTGTTGCCGACGGACATCATCGGCTTTCAATTGTTCAATCAGAAGGTCCGTGAGTTCGAGTTTCATCCTGGACCAGTATTTTCGGATATCCTGCTGGCGGACGAACTGAACCGAACGACTCCTCGTACGCAAAGCGCCCTCTTCGAAGCGATGGCTGAGCGTCAAGTGACCGTGGATGGCAAGTCTTCGAAGCTGTCTTCGACCTTCTTCGTCATCGCAACGCAAAATCCGATCGACAGCCACGGTGCCTACCCGCTGCCTGAGGCACAGTTGGATCGCTTCAGCATGAAACTAGAGATTGGTTATCCTTCCACCGAGTCGCAACTGGCAATCCTATCGCAAGATCGAAGCTGTGGTGAGCCATCGGAGGCGGACGAGAAGGCCAGCGAATTACCCCTTGAGGCTCTGACAGCTTTGCAGCAAAAAGCGTCCGCTTTGCACATCGACGAAGCCGTTCAACGCTACATTATTGCTTTGTGCGAAGCGACACGTTCTCACGAGTCCATTGCACTTGGAGTCAGCCCGCGCGGTATGCTTATTTGGCAACAGGCTTCAAAATCCTGGGCATTGCTCCAAGGCAGAGACTTTGTAACGCCAGCCGATGTGCAAGCAGTCGCGCATCCGGTTCTTGGCGTTCGACTTGTCGCTCGTCAGTTCGATTCTGAAACTCTTATCAACTCGATCCTTGAGAATGTCGAAGTCCCGACCTACAAATGAGAACTCGCGATTTTTTAGCGAACTAGGCCTGAACTCAAAACTAGTTGCAGAAGTCGTCAAGACTTTCGGTGCACTGCCGAAACCCTTGACGAATTCCGCTACCAAAATTGGGCTTTTGATACAAAGCCATGTACTTTGCGTTTCACTCTCCCTAAGCCTCTGTGTTTGGGGTGTTGGTTGTGGCTCAATAGTGGGTTCCGGGCAATCTGAGTTTGATCATGGTCACGAACATGCACATGGCGCGGGTCAGGACCCAAGACATGAGCACGAGAACTTTGAAGGCTTGCACTCTCACGCTTATGAACACGAACACCTGCAAGGTGAAGCTCTTTTCGGCGGGTGGATCGCTCCGGTCGGTCACACGCATCAAGAATCGGGTGAAACGCATTACGCCGTCGAAGTGATGCCGATTGAAAACAATTCCCTGAGCCTCTATTTCTTAGCTGAGAAAGATGGCAAGCTGGAATTAGCAAACGCTAAATTCAACGAGACAACGGCATACATGGGCGAGCCAGGCGCACCCCCAGCAATGGCTCGCGAAGTTACTTTTCAAGCCGATGAAGACGCTGATTCTTATTCTACGGAAGTGCCGGAATTTCTGCATGGCAAAGAGAAAATCGACGTTGTCTTTGCACGCGTCGAGTTTGGCGGAGAGAGCTTGAGCTTCAACATCGAAACTGGCTATCCAAAAGCTGAGATGACGCCAGACGACGGCTCGGCAGCAAATACGGAAGCTGACGACGAGCCTTTTGAAGAAAGTAACGGTTAATGATGGATTGGGTACTGCTCGCTGACGGACCTGGATTCACCGGCCTTCTGTGCGATTTCAACACGATGTTCTGGAGTGGAATTCTCCGGATCTTTGAGGCCATCATTGCTGCAGCGCCTTACCTGGTCTCTGGGGCTTTTGCTGCTGGCGTATTACGAGGCATGGTCGGCGCGGAGCGGCTGCAACGCCTACTGGCCGTACACCATTGGACCAGCCCCTTGCGCGCTTGGGCATTCGGAATCTTGCTGCCAGTCTGTTCGCTCGGTGCTCTTCCAATTGCGCGAGAACTTCGCCGTGCAGGTGTGCCGAGTGGTACGGTGCTAAGTTTTGTTCTAGTTGCCCCAGTGCTTAATCCCGTATCGATCATTTACGGCCTGAGTCATATTGAGCCGGTGATGCTGATCTATTTTGCCGTCGGTACTTTCATCATTTCGATCGGAATTGGCTTACTCTGGAATCGACTGATCTCGGCGGAGCGCGACACGCAACCCGAACAACTTGAAAGACCGCCAGTCGACAGCTTGCAGCGACTGCAAGTCGTTGGCACTACTGCAGCTCGATCTGTTTTTGGACGAACTTGTATCGATTATGCACTCGCGTTGCTTGCCGTTGGATTCCTGGGAGCCTTTCTTCCCCATGCGGTGCTTTCATCAGGACTAACCCGCGACAACATCTTCGCTCCCGCATTGATGGGCATTGTGGCGATTCCCGTTTACGTAACGCCAACCGAAGTGATGATGCACTTCGGTCACATCGTCCGCGATGGTTTCTCACTGGGAGCTGCTTTTGCACTGATCGTCCTTGGAGCAGGAGCCAATGTGGGAGTCGCAAATTGGTTGCGACGTGACTACGGCTTCCGACCGCTCATGCTTTTCATTTGCTCCTTGATTGGAGCTACGTTATTGCTAGGTGTCACGGCCGATCGTAGCCTGCCATCGGGTGCGGCCACGCAGCAGGACCATACCCACGCATTCGACAGCTTCACCCGACTTTCCAACGTTCCAGCAAGAGACGCCAACCCAGTCTGGGTATTTAAGAAGGTTTGGACAGAGTCGAGTGTCACCGAAATCTACGGACTTGAACTACTCGCCATCCTGATGGTGTGTGGATTTGTCCTGTTTCTCGCTGGGGATCGACTTGAGATCGAGTCGATCATGCTGGCCACCAAACAAGCTTCCTCTACAGAGCTGACAAGTCCGAAGTGGGATCCCGCGCTCAGCACGGGGCAACTTGCAGCTGCAACGATCACTGGCGTTCTGGCCTTAAGCACACTCGGCTTGTATTTGTTCTATCCAGCGAAAGAAGAGATTCTAGACGATTTAATCAACCTGCGTTTCGGCGTTCGCGAGGCGGTGGCAAACGAGGATCTCCCGGAACTTCAACGGCAAGTGCGGTTGCTTCGAACTCAGGTGCAGAAGCTTCCAACCAGCGCACGAATTCGCTTCGAAACTGTGACGGAACAGCAGAAGAAGAGCGTTGAGGAGCTCTTATACAGCCTCAAAACGATTGAGAACTATGCCAACGCTGGCAAGTTCACACAAGCCAGCTTCATGTTGAATTACTTTGAAAAGACCTACATGAGGTGCAGCAGCGCGTTCCGGGAAGCCAAACCGCCGAACACACCGATGGCCCCGTGATCCCGCAGCCCAATGGAGTTCAGAACCAACGAAGCTTCGCTTTCGGATATCCCCAAGAAAGGGCGAGTGCGTCGGCGGCTTCTTCTTTGTCGGTGATCTCGCCCCAGCCGCCATTTCGCAAGAAGGCGTGGGCCAATTCATGCGCGATAATATACAAAGCAAAATCTTCTGGCGCGCGGTCCAGTTTCTTTCTGAGCACAACACATCGGCTGACCTCACAACCAGAACTTGGCAGAGGCATGAACATCTTCGAACCCTTGCCAGGCTGATAATCCTCAAGCCGCATGGCGAAAGTTGAATCGGCGGCAAAGTCCGCGAATACTTCTGCCGGCAGTGAACGCAGTACGCTCAAGACACGCGTCTCCAAGACTGGAAACTCGCTGAACGCCGAGGCGTATTCCTCAATGCGTTGCGATTTCGCCGAGGACGACGCCCGAGTCTTCGGTGGGAAATCAGAGGTTTCGTCGGACACTCTTACTCCTGCTGCAGAGCGAACAGAAGTGTGTTAATTCCGATGCGAGCTGCATCTTCTCGGAAGTAGCCTCGACACTGCAAAGAGTGCTTACTTTCCAGGGCACAGCTCAAATCCAGCTCGGAGAAGGCAATCACCATTCGTCCATTCTGCTTGCCAACTTCGAGTCGTGGTGGACCACGCCGCGTGGCCGCGGCAAGCGTCTCGCCGGTATCTGTTGGATCGATGATCTGCACCTCCCGAATTGGATAGCCTCCGTAGCGATCTGTAAATAAAGCATGGCCTGGGTCTAGCATCGTCAGTTCGTCGCCCAGGATGATTTCCATTTCGCGCCGAAAACTTTCAGCGAAAGCCCTGTCCGCACAAACAGCATCGGCAAAAAGAAAGCCATCATTTTCGAAGAACTCTTTGAGAGCATCGCGCTGCTTTTGAGCAAGTACTAACTCGCCGCGTCCATGCATGTAGACCACCGAATAGCGCTGCAGATTCTCCGTGTCAATCGGAATGATCTTTCGCTCACTACTGACCATCTCGCCGCCGCGCTCATCCTTGTGCATCCATTGCACCATCGTCGGAACTGCTCGAACCGCGTCATCATAGCCCGCGTTATGCTGCAGCTTCGGTAGGAAGAACACACCGCGTTCGGTGGGAGCCTGATTGTCAACATCTTCGAGAATAGTGACTGTATCCAGCTTCTCCTTTAACTCTTTACCAGTCGCATAGGACAAGATGTTAAGCCCGATCAATGTGGCTGTGTCCAAATCAAGCTTCACGCGATCGTTGTATTTGGGCTTCGCGCCGTAGGGCACGTTTAGTTCCCATCGACAGCTGAGGCTATAAGGAACGTAGACGACTCCCAACCTGCAACAACTCTGCACCCCGTAGATATTTGCGTCAGCATCTGGCAGCCCTTCCGGTTGCACTTTTCCCTCGGCGTACCAGATTGGATGATCCGGTGGCAATGCTTCCAGCGGCTTGTCAAAGAGTTCAACCACCAACTCTCGGATGTACTGCTCAAAGGCTTGTCCGTTGCATCCATCACGATTGCAGCCTTCCGCGAAGATGAATCCGCCACCCTCGACGTAATCCTTCAGCATCTTCTTCTGCCGACTGCTGAACTTTGGCTGCCGCGTCCCACTGATGAACAGTACGGGTGATTCAAGCAGTTCTGCCAGACTTGCTTGACTGATGTCCATATTTTGCCAAGCCAGGTCTCGTTTCCACGCTTGCTCAGTGTGAGAAGTAATGTGCTGCACTGCCAACGAGTGATGATTCCAATCCGTGGGATCACTGCTTGGATATTGCAGGCGACTCATCAAGATCTTGCGTTTCCCCTTGGATAGAAAAAGTAGCGCGAACGCTGTATCTGATACGACGTTTCCGTCGGTGATTCGACCAACTGAAAAACTTCCTTGATTGGGCGTTTGCTTCACGCGGATCAAGAACTCTGTCCCTTCGCGGTACCAGTCGTGTCTGCCAATGAAGCGACGCCCCGTGAGACGCCCAACCCGTTCCAAAGCATACATGTAGTAATAGTAGTAATGATTCCCCATCGCAGGATTGCTGGTCACTTGGAATGCATTGCCGAGCCAACTAAGAGCTCTCTCGATGCGATCATTCGTTGAATCATCATTGCCGCAACAAGAGATAGTTTGCCCCGCTGAACTCTCTTTCGACTTAGCGGCAGAACCAGCAATGACCAGAGAGGCGATCCCCGCGCAGGTCATACTGCCTCTGGGTTTTATATCTCCACGATACCCAAATGCACCCGAACCTAACTGTACTTTCTCCCAGTAGCTTAAAGAACGCTGAAACACCTTGTCCCAAGTCGCCTGCGGGTAGTTCGCGACTCCACTGCGTTGCGCTTCATGCAAGGCTAGTAGCGCGAACTGACTGTTCGATTCGTCCGGTGGTTGTCGTGTATCTTCATCGTAGGACCATCCGCCATTTTTATTCTGTGCCTTTATCAACCATTCCGCATTGCGGCGAATCAATGGTGCGTACTTGCGGGGATTCGCAGTACAGAGCGCCATGGTCTGTAGGGAAGCGGTGTAAACGAAAGCCAGCTCACGGCTGCTAATGTGATCCAAAGCTTTCTGCAACTTTGGATGATCCAGTTCAACGCCGGCGTTCAGTAACGCCAAAGTAACCAAGCAAGAAACACCCATCTCATAACGATGACCCATCGTGAACTCGGGCCAACCGCCATCTCCCAGCTGAGCCTGCATGAGATAATCAACTGCCAGATCGATTGACTTTTCTACTTCTGCCGTCGTAATCGGACCTCGCCCATTCTGCGCTTTGGCCTCAGGAAAAACCGGCGTAAATGCGGCCAGCATGGCCGAAATCAAAACAAGGGATCGGCAAAGGTTTCCGGGTGAGTGGCTTGGCTGCATAAGATTCACGAGCAAGAACCGCTTTTGTAGGGTAAACAAGTCACTTCTCAATAGGTCGAATCTAGGTCGCGTTGTGCAGACAACAGTTCCCGAATGATGAATTCACGAACCATATCAGGAAGCCTACGTTAAATGTATCGATTTACATCTTATGCCATCGCGGCGATGTGGTCTCGTGCCGCAACCAGCTCGAAACGGCTAAGATAACTATCGGTCACAGACCTTAAGAATTGTACTACTCCACCTGTCGCTGCCGAATAATCATTGCGTGCGAGGCTTGTATTCGGGAACAAATCGGCGCCACCATCGCCTGCTGTCCTCGGCCAACATGGAAATTACTTAGCGAAAAGTTCAGTCAAAATCTCGCTTTTGACTCCCCTCAGACTAATTCTCTGCCAACTTCGATGGCCACCTGATAGGAATGCCAAGTGTCGAATCAGCCTCCCCATAAACCTAAGAATGTAGGCGACTTGCTGCGTGAGTTTCGTGAGCACCGCGACACCATGCGACAAGAACTGGCCAAAGTCGTCATCGGTCAGGATGAGGTGATCGAGCAACTACTTGCCGCCATTTTCACCCGTGGTCACTGTCTGCTAGAAGGTGTTCCGGGCCTTGCGAAGACCTTGATGGTTAGCTCACTCGCACGCATCGTCGACGTGGACTTCAACCGAATTCAATTCACACCCGACTTGATGCCTTCGGACATTACCGGAACAAACGTCTTGGATGAAGACGAGGCCGGCAAACGACAGTTCCGATTCGTCGAAGGCCCAATCTTCACCAACATCCTGCTCGCCGACGAAATCAACCGAACGCCTCCCAAAACGCAGGCGGCTCTCCTACAGGCGATGCAAGAACGAGAAATCTCGGTGGGACGCAGCACCTATGACCTGCCCGACCCTTTCTTTACGATCGCAACGCAGAATCCGATCGAGCAAGAAGGAACTTACCCGCTGCCCGAAGCCCAGTTGGACCGCTTTATGTTCAACATCAAAGTGGGATATCCCACAGCAGATGAAGAAGAACAGATTCTGCTGGCAACAACCAAGAATGAAAAACCTGAAATCCACAAAGTGCTTTCCGCTCGAGCGATCATTAACATCCAGAAATTGGTGCAAAGTGTTGCCGTGAGCCCCTATGTTGTGAAGTATGTGGCGCAGCTAGTCCGTGCAACACGACCTGCAGACGAAAAAGCTCCACTGTTCGTCAAAGAACTCGTCGATTGGGGAGCGGGCCCACGAGCCGGTCAGTTCTTGATCAACGGTGGCAAAGCGATCGCCGCGATGGATGGTCGCTTCAGTATCGCGATCGAGGACATTCGTGCCGTCGCAATTCCGGTTCTGCGCCACCGCGTGAGCACGAATTTCCAAGCTCAAGCAGAAGGCATGACAACTGAGAAAATCATCGACCGATTGATCGCTGAAATTCCTGAACCCAAGGTTCCCAAGTTCGCTGGCGACGCGCCTCCGGCGCCTCCAGTTTCGAAAAAGAAAAAGTAATAGTCTCGATCGCCGTTCTATCATGGGCGGATCCGCTGGGGTACTATGGCAGCAGTTGAACAATACCTAAAACCGGAACTTGCCGCTCAGATCAAGCGATTGGACTTGCGCGCAAAGATGGTAATACGCGGTTTTTTGCAAGGCCTGCATACCAGCCCTTTCCACGGTTTCAGCGTCGAGTTCAGCGAGCATCGCCGCTACGCTGCCGGAGACGATCCGAAGGATATCGACTGGATCGCTTACGCGAAGACCGGGAAGTACTACGTCAAGAAGTTCGAATCGGAAACCAATCTAACTGGTTACTTGGCTATCGATCTTAGCAGATCGATGGACTACACCTATCAACAACAGTTGACCAAGCTGGATTACTGCATCTGCCTATCAGCTGCACTGGCTTATCTAATGATCCAACAGCAGGATCCGTTGGGGTTAGTCACTTTCGACACCAAGCTCGGCGCGAGTGTCCCGCCGCGCAGTCGCCGTGGCCAACTGCCGACCATCCTCAGCCAGCTGACAAAACTCAAAGTTGCCGGAGAAACTGACTTGGCTGGCTCCTTGGTTCAACTTGCCGCAATGCTGCGGAATCGAAGCCTGATCATGATCTTCAGCGACTTGCTCACTGAAGAAGACCCCATGCTCAAATCGCTTCGCAATCTTCGACATGCCGGACACGACATCATCGTGTTCCACGTCCTCGACGAAGCAGAAGTAACTTTTCCCTTTAAAGGCATGGTGCAACTGCGTGATCCAGAATCCGGGGCCAGTGAGCCGGTCCGCGCCGCTGATGCTGGCGAGGAATATCGCAAGACGATCAAAAAGTTCCGCAGCCGTCTAGATAAAGAATTCTCAGAGAGCGGGATCGACTATGTTCCACTCGACACCAGCATGCCCTACGACAAAGCCTTGATGGAGTATTTGTTGCGGAGACGAAACCGCTTCTAAAAAACATGGCTAGAAAAGCAGTGGGATTCGTCAGAATTCCTTGCAACCCAATTTTTCATAGAACCCCGCTACCCACTCAAAATCGACTCGACACATTTCCGTGAACAACCTCGCATTACTCACAACTCCTCCGAGAGAGATCCAACGGAAAGGAGAAAGTATTTGACTTTTCTGCATATCTCCTTGTTGGCAGGTTTCGCGGCGATCACCGTTCCGATCATGATGCACTTGTTCGGTCAGCGACAACCACAGCTCATTGATTTCCCAACGCTGCGTTTCGTGAAGGAAACCCGACAGGAACAAAGCACCAGCTGGCAACTGCGTCACATCCTATTGCTCTTGCTCCGGATACTACTTCTCGCTGCACTGGCACTTGCTGTAGCGAGACCTCGAGTGCATAGCTCTTTAATCAACAGTATCTTCAGCGTTTCTGCCGTGGCGGTTTGCGCTGCCCTGGCAACAGTCGTGGCCTTCGCGGCATTAGCCGGCAGGCGTTCAAGAACGGCATTGCTGACCTGCAGCATCATTGCCCTCGGCTTGTGGGTTGTCACGTTCGTGTGGGGCGTACAAAGCTTCTCCGGTAGTCCGCCGGTTCCAACAGGCGACAATAGCGTGCCAGTCGCTGCAGCGATCATCGTGGACAACGGACCAACCATGGCTTACCGCAGTGACAATTCACTGCGTTTGGAAAGCGCGAAAGAACATGCAACTTGGGTGCTCGACCAACTACCGCGGGAAAGCAAAGTTGGCGTACTTCTAGGACCTCCGGTCAGCTCACTTGCCCTAGATCCGACAACAGCGAAGACCCAAGTCAAGTTGCTAGAAACGCGCGGCGCTCATGTCGATCTTCTTTCAAGATTGCGAACCGCGATCGACCTTGTACTCAAGAGTGAGCTAGAGCGAAAAGAAATCTACATCATCACGGATATGATGGCTCCCGCTTGGTCTACGCCGCAACCAGGATTGCAAGAACTCCTGCGGGAGCATCAAGGAGAAGTGCTCGTTCAGATCATCGACACTGGCATTCAGGACACGACAAACTGGTCGCTGGGCGATCCACAACCAAACTTTGATTCCGTCGCAGCGGGCGGCAATGTAGAGATTGAAGTCCTGATCCAAAGACCATCGCAAACACCGAAAAACACAGGTGTTACAGTAGAGCTGCTGAAGGAAAAAATCGACCACCGGCTTCCTATCCTGCGCAGCGGAGAATTGAAAACCGCTCCCAGCTTGGTCGTGGATCGTAAAGTACTCGATCTGTCCGATAAGACATCGGAACAAGTAACGCTCAAAGCGAACAGCCTCGAGAAAGGTGTTCATCACTTTACGATTCGCATCAACAAGACTGATCCCTTGGCTATCGACAACAAGCGATTTCTATCCATCGAAGCCAGGCCGATCCAACCGACTTTGGTGATCTCTGACGATGTTTCATTGGCAGAACAGATCCTAGAACCAATCGTCGGTACCTTTGGAAAGTCGTCTTCCGGTGCGCAAACCAGCTCCAACATTCGCTTCTCTCAGATTGGCCAAACACCACTCGAGCGGTACTCGCTTTTGTGGCTCGACAATCCTCCGCCGATGTCCGAACAAAATGCGACCAAACTTGTTGAGTTTGTAGAGCAGGGTGGTAACATCCTGATGACTCTCGGACACAATATGGGTAGCGTTGAAATCAAGAACAACGCGTTAGCTCAATTTCTGCCCGGACAGCTCACAGAGCTCACTTCGCGCGATCGTTTTAATTCCGACGCTTTCCTGACACCCGTCGCATTATCGCATCCGATGTTCCAAGATTGGGGTGATAGCATCACCGATCAGATTTGGAATCGCTTTAGCATTTACAACAATTGGAAATTCGACCCACTCTCCGAAAATGCAGCGACCATCATGCAATATAGCGATGATGACGCGCCCGCCATCATCGTGGAAAACGTTGGCAAAGGACAGATACTCACCTTTACAACTCCGCTACCCGATGTGCCCCAAAGAGATCGACCCGAATGGAACAACCTGTGGAGTATCGACAATCCGTACGAGGCCTTCTCCTTGCTTCGAGGTGCACTCGCAAGTCTGTACGGGGCTTCTCGAGAGAGTCTGAATCATCAGGTCGCAACGCAGATCAGCCTGCGAAATGATGAAACTCGTTGGCCTTCACGATACGAGCTTTATATGCCCAATGCGAAAACGAAACGGATCGAGGCGATATCTGGCAGCTTGGATCTCGGAACTTTTGAGGGTGTCGGCATTCATCGCCTGCGTGGGCTTAGAGGAGACCCCATCACTCGCGGCTTTAGCATCAATGCTCCAGCCGCTGACACCGAACTTATCCGAATCGCCCCAACTGTACTCGAAGAGTTACTGGGCTCCGAAAACTATCGAGTCGCCAGCAATCGCAGTGAAGTAGAAAGCAGCGTTGGACAAGCTCGTTTTGGTCGTGAACTTTACCCAATGCTAATGCTATTGGTCGCTGGCCTATTCTTAGCAGAACAAGCCATGTCCAATTTGTTTTACAAGATCAAGTTTCGTTAGTTCTTTCTCGCCGCTAGCCATTCGCCGTAAGGTCCAACCTTGGAACTTTTCGATCAAATCAGCCTCGATCCCGTCTTCGGCTGGAACATTTTGGTTCCAGTGGCGGTGCTGTTGATTGCCAGCTTGTGGTTATCCTTTACGAGCCAGGGACTCAGTCGCTCGAAACGCTTCACGTTGTTCATGCTGCGTTTCGGAGCCATGCTGATTCTCATCCTCGGCTGTCTTCGCCCTAGTTTGGTCTCCGAAGTCACCCGAGAAACGCCCGGCGCCATTGCTGTCCTGATGGACACTTCGAAGAGCATGGAGTTGCCTAGCGAGGCATCCGACATGACACGCTGGGAATCGCAGAGTCAAATTTGGAATAGGATTGAGTCCTCGACGAATCTGACCCTCGGCGAAACCGAGATCATTCCGTACTTTTATTCTGACAAGCCTGTCCCCGTCGATGCCAAAGATCTTCCCAAACTGCAGAAGAGCTTCGGGAAGAAACCTACCGGCCGAGTCACTGACTTGGGTCAAACCCTCGCCGAGATCTCGCAATTGCAGGTAGAACCACCTTTGCGTGGAGTCATTTTGATTGGCGATGCGACACAAACGGTTGTTCCAGCGAATATTGACCCTAGCCTGATCGCGCGCCAGATGGGTCAACTCGATCAACCTATCTTGATGGTTGGTCTTGGAAATCGAGGTGATGCGAGCCAGATTCGCGATATTGCCGTGGAGGGATTGCCTGAGAAGTACCCCGCTTTCATCAAGAAAGAAATCGGGGTGCGTTTTGTAGTCAACGCCAAGGGGATGCAAAACCGACCAGTGCAGCTTGAACTCCGTCTGCGAGCAAGCGGCAAGAAAGACATCCTGGTTGGTACCAAGAGGATTACTCCTGCGCGATCCAAACAGCTAATCCCGCAAGAATTCACGATCGAAGTCGACGAGGCTGGCGATTACTTGCTAGAAGTCAGTGCAATGGTGGATGGCGACGACCAGATTCCTTCCAACAATACTGCTCTCAGCTTCATCTCAGTGCGCGAGGGCGGAGCCAAGATCCTGCTCATTGATACGGTACGCTCTGAATCGCGATTCACGCGTCTTGCCATTAGCGATTCGCCCGACTTCGATGTCGAGTACTATCCCATGACAGTGCTTGACCGCAAGAACCGCAGAGGCCAGCCAAAGCGAATCGAGCAGGATATCGAGTTCCGTGACTACGACGTCATCATCATCGGAAATGTCCACCAGTCCGAAATCTCTCCGGAGGCTCAACAAGCCATCGTTCGTCGTGTTCGCGAGGGCACGGGCATCATCTTCACTGGAGGATACTATAGCTTCGCCGCCGGAGCTTATGGCGAATCACGGATGCGCGAGTTGTTCCCGGTTGAGTTGGGTCGGGGCCGAGGACAACGCTTTGACCAGCCCATCAATCGCAGTTTTCATGTTGAAGGCGATGTGAAGATTCGAAAGATCACCAGCCCTCACCCAATCACCACGATCATGACCGAGCCAGAGAACTCCGACATGTGGGCCGCCTTGCCAGCGCTAGACGGAATGAACCGCTTGAGCCCGAAAACTACCGCCCCTGGTGTTCAAGTCTTACTGATGAGCACAGACGACGATCCCATTTTGGTCAAAGGACAAGCAAGCAATGGGCGCGTCCTATCTCTCGCCGCAGACACAACACACCGCTGGTGGTTGGCAGGAAAAAAGAATTTCTGCAAGCAGTTCTGGCGACAAGCCATTTTGTGGCTGATCAATCGGGAAAACCTGAGCGAAGGTTTTAAGCTGGACATGGAAACGCGCAGGATGTTGGTCGACCAAACGCCCGACATGAGCATTCAGTGGTTTGCTGGTACAGAAGAAAAACCCATGCCCGAAGACGCAAAGATTCAGCTCTCTCGCGATGGCCTGGAAATAAACACCTTGATCCCAACCAAGTCAGGTCCAAACCGAATGGAGCTTCGGTTGAGCGGACTTCGTCAGCCTGGTTTGTACCGAGCGAAGCTAGAAGCCAAAGGATCAGACGGAACGTCTTACCAAAGTGACATAGCCTTTGTGGTCAAAGATGAATCGCGTGAACTCGCTCGACCCAATGCGGATTGGCAAATGATGAAAAATATCGTGTCCGCAAATCAAGCTGCTGAGGGCCGATTGATTCTGCCAGATGAAATCGACCGCGCGATCCAATTGCTCAAGGATCGGCAAGACTCGGCTAAAATAACCTCAATTGAGAAGCGTCAGCTTGGCGATTCACCCGTCGACTCCTGGGCATCTCTTGTTGTATTTTGCTCTCTGATGAGTCTTGAATGGGGTCTGCGGAAGTCCTGGCAACTCCCCTAGCTCTTTTGAACTAGCGGAAAACCGAAGCATCAGCGCCTAGGCCGCAGCTCAACACAGGACAATAACCCCCCAAAATGGTTATTTAGCTTCATTCACCCCTTGCCGATCATGGAATAGTACCATGTTCAAGTCTTGAATATTGATGTTCGCTGCCTTTGCTTGCTCCGAATCCAGATGGACTACGCTAGGTAAATTTTTTCTTCATCTCCGTTGTGAAATTGATTGAAGCACGGTTGTAATAGGCTGAAAGCGGGAATCAGGACAGTTGTCCCAACCAATTCTTAATTTGAGATCGACATGAAAGACAGTTACGACGTCATCGTCATTGGCGGCGGCCCTGCCGGATGTGCTGCGGCAAGCTTGGTGGCTGAAGGTGGTCAGTCCACATTACTGCTGGAACGCGAGAGTGTTCCGCGATTTCACGTCGGCGAATCGTTGATGCCAGAATGCTACTGGCCGCTGGAGCGACTCGGCATGGTCGATCGAATGAAATCCAGCAAATTCACGAAGAAGAAGAGCGTACAATTCGTTGGAGCCAGTGGTCGCACTTCCGCACCATTCTATTTCGAACAAAATGATCCACGCGATAACAGCACGACTTGGCAAGTCGAGCGGGCTGACTTCGACAAGATGCTCTGGGATAGAGCCAGTGAGCTAGGCGCTGATTGCCACGACGAAACGCGTGTACTTGATATCCTTCTCGATGACGACGAACGATGCTCTGGAGTAAAAGTTCGTACTACCGACGGCGAGGTCAAGACGATTGAGTCGGAAGTCGTCATGGATGGCTCTGGACAGTCTTCCTTGATCGCCAACAAACTCGGGCTTCGCGAAGATATCCCTTCTCTCAAGAAAGCTGCGATCTGGAGCTACTACAAAAACGCCAAGCGAGATGAGGGCGACAACGCGGGTGCGACAATCGTGATGCACACCATCGAGAAAGACAGCTGGTTCTGGTATATCCCATTGAGCGATGACATAACTAGCATCGGCTGTGTGGGTGACAATGACTACATGCTCAAGCAAGGAATGAAGAGCGAGGAACGCTACAATGTGGAGCTCGAGCGATGCCCAGGATTGCAGTCTCGCCTACAAGGTGCTGAGCGTTGTGACAAAGTGCACGTTGCCAAGGAGTATTCCTACTGGACGCATCGGCATGCTGGAGACGGCTGGGTATTGATCGGTGATGCTTTCGGGTTCATCGATCCGCTATACTCGTCTGGCGTCTACTTTGCCCTGGTCATGGGTGAGAGAGCTGCCGACGCCGTCAACGCGGGCTTTCAGAAGAACGATCTTGGTGCTGGCCAACTTAGTTCGTGGTGCGAGGGCTTCAAGCAAGGTTCGAGCTTGATCCGCAAACTGGTTGAGGCCTTCTACACCAAAGAATTTAGTTTCGCAGGCTTCCTGAAAGACAATCCGGAGTTCCAAGGCAACTTGACCGACTTACTGATTGGCCGGATTTTCTACGACGGAGCTGGAAACATCTTTGACGAAATGGACCCCGCCGTTGCTAAGGCTCAAGCTGAAAAGGTGATGGCGTCTTAAGCGTGGGCTTCGTGCACTTGACGCAGACGACGGGTTTAATGTCTCGCTGCAAGCGTCGCTTAGTCTTGGGCAGAAGCGCGGTATAGCGTTGGGCCTCTGCCGGTTTATCGTTCCGTTGGCAGAAATGGCAGACTACCGCCACGAACTTGCGACCGAGGCGAAGCTTCCTACGCACTTGAACGCTTGCTTATTCTTGCCACAATAGAGACGCGGCCACAATGAGGCTCAAGGAACTCGTTTGGCCAATCCTCGTTGGCAACATTACTCCCGCCTCGCCAACAGTTCTACTGTCTGTCTGTCCACCTCTTTGAGACCCAATATGCCACGCACTGCGTGCGAATTACTCGATCAAGAACTCCTGCAGATCCGAGCCAAGATCCTTGGGATTGGTGCATTTTATGATCGCCTGGGCGAGGCCGAAGCTAGCAATATCAGCCAGGAGCACCTTGAGTTACTGAATCGCGGCTGCGAAATCCTCAATGACGAGCAAGGAGACAAGGCCGCCCGAATCCAGTTGCTCTTTAGCCGCGAATACGACGCCGACCGGCGCGCCAGGTTTGCCCTCTGAAGTTTCGCGAACCATCTCTCCAATAACCCATTTCGCCCCGACTCCTCAAATGTACTACGTCGACCCCCACATCCACATGGTTTCCCGCACGACGGACGACTACGAGACCCTGGCAAAGATGGGCTGTGTCGCCATGAGCGAACCTGCGTTTTGAGCGGGTTACGATCGCGGCAGTGTGGATGGTTTCCGAGACTACTTTCGACAGTTGACTGACACCGAGCCAAAGCGAGCGGCACAGTACGGCATTCAACATTATACATGTCTATGCATCAACGCTAAAGAGGCTGAGAACGTAACGCTTTCTCGCGAAGTTATCGCGATGATCCCTGAGTTTCTCAACTGCCCGAATCTGCTTGGCATTGGTGAGATTGGCCTGAACAAAACACCAAGAATGAAGCCACCCTGTTCCTTGAGCACATGCAAATGGTCATTGAGCACGATCAGCAAATTCTGATTCACACGCCTCACTTGAAAGACAAGTACCGAGGTACAAGGATGATTCTCGACATGATCGAGAAGTATCGCTCAGAGCGACTGATGGCCAACCCGGCTGGTGACTGGGGCTCAAGCAAGCCGACTGCTATCCCCGATTTCATCATGGAATTGCGTCGACGCGGTCACAGCGAAGAATTCATTCGCAAGTCAGTGTACGACAATCCAGTCGCGTTCTTCTCACAAAGCGCTAAGTTTGATTTTGTTCGCCCCGAACATCGCAACTTGGGTGAGCAATCTTCGAACTAAGGAGTTCACTTGGATCTTAGGCCTTAATCGATTCTTCCTTACCTGGCTACTCGTAGAATCCGCTCAGCCCGCGAATGCGATTAATCATGACGTGCATGCAGAGCGCAATGACAATTAGGCCGCACAAAAAGATTGCAGCAAAGTCTGGCTTGTCAAAAATGTCTTCTTGGTAAAGCCAACAAAGAGTGCTGTACGCGACGAGACACAGTACACTCTTCGCGAACAGAAACCTGCGCTGGTAGTACATTGCACTCGACACGATCATCATCGGATAGCCAATCAGCAGAAGAGACCTGGATGGCTCCGCAAAAGCGATTAGCACGGTATAAATCAAAGCATCAACGCAAAGCCAGGAGTAAATAGCTGCGTCCCGCCAGCGAGCCAAGTCGACCCAGCTCTGCAAAAAGAACGAACCACTCAACCAGATTAGCAGTAAGCCCATACGATAGTAAAATTGCTCCGAGTACTCGCTGCGAAGCATATACGACACGCATACGATGATCGTGGTAACACCGATGCCAAGTGTATGTGCCGCTAGGATGGGTTCGCGTTGCCACCATTTGGTCAGTCTTAGAGCTAGCGATTCTTTGGGACTTTCAATCGGTTCACCTTGAAGCAAGCGCTGCAAGTCAGCTGCTAGATCAGCCGCCGTTTGATATCGCTCTGAGGGCTCTTTCTCAATAGAGCGTAGGCAAACCCAATCCAAGTCCGAGGACACATTTTTGTTCAGCTTAGACGGCTTTGCTGGCCGGCGACTGAGGACTTGCATCAGGACGTCAACGGAAGTCGGGCCGGAGAAAGCGGCTTGACCCGTGTTCAGAAAGTAGAGAATGGCCCCCAGAGCGTAGACATCCGCACTGGGTCCGATTGCCTTTTCCTTGCCCGAAGCGTGCTCTGGCGTCATGTAGGCAGGCGTACCCAAGATTTGGCCTGTCGCCGTCAGCGATTGGTCACTGGCCACGACTTTGGCTAAACCAAAATCAATAATGACCGGCTGACCGGCCTCGTTGATTAAGACATTCGCTGGCTTCAGGTCGCGATGATAGACGCCAGACTCATGTGCGTAAGCCATAGCAGAGCAGAGCCGATGCACAATCTTGATCGCCTCGTTTGCTTTTAGCGGAGATTCCGTTGCCAACGCTGCTAAGCTCTGCCCTTCGATGTAAGCCATCGTGTAATAAACGAGACCATTCCAAGTGCCAACTTCAAAGATGGGTACGATACCTGGATGTGAGAGCGTTGCGGCCGCTTCCGCTTCGCTCATAAATCGCTGGACTTCCTCTTCGCTCGCTAGTTCCCCAGAGCGAATTAATTTCAGCGCGACGATGCGTTTTAACTTCTGATCCTTGGCCTTGTAGACGACCCCCATGCCGCCACGATCAATCTCCTCAAGTATCTCGTAATCGGCCAAGAAGCGTGGTGGATTGCTGGCGATTGAACTCTCTTGCGCGGCTTGTCTCGCCGCTTCAGCTTGCTCTCTGACTTGACTAGCACCGCTTTTACTCGAGAATTGCTCGTGAACCTCAAAAAACGCTTTCAGTTCATTTGCATGCGAGGGGTAGCGAGCGACGAGATCCTTGGGGGACTGAGGTTGTCCTTCTTCTGCCGCCAGCATGAACTCTGCGATGATTTGTTCGATGCTCTTCGATTCTGACATACTGACTTGAATTGGTTTCGCTGGTTTCGGCGTTCGATATTCGAAGATCGGCGCTAACGACTGGGCGTTAAACGAGAAATCCTGACTCACTTGCTGAGCATCGTGCTTGTGTTGCCCTCAATCTTCGGACTCGTCGGCGTACTCGCCCTTTAGCTTCTGCATCCCACGGAAAATCAGACCTGCGACAGCTTCGGGCGACTTGTCCAATTGCTGGCCAATTTCAGCCAAAGTCGCGCTGTGCCAGTATTTTAGAATGATTGCCTGCCGCTGATCACGAGTCAGCTTGAGCATGGCTTGTGCTAACTCATTTGCACGCTCATGCCGATGCACCGCAGCACTTGGCGACGAACCATCTGCACTCAGCAAGTTGGCCAACTGCCGTGATGACTGCTCAACTGCTTGAATCGACTGCTCCCGAGCCACATCGCGCCGTTGGCGGGAAAAATCTCGAGCCAAACCGCAGAGTACATTACCGAGAATTGTTCGCAGCCAACCTGCTTTCTCAGCATCGCTTGAGCCTCGAAACTGCTGCTTGGCCTGATAAGCCTGCAACATTGTTTGCTGGACGACGTCAGACGCATCCACTTTTCTCTTCAGTCGATTATGCAGCTGTGTCTCCGCCAGTACTTGCAAGTAGGAGCGAAATGGCTCGAATTCACCGCGCGCTTCTGGGGACTCAGTTCCTGACTCGACTTCACTTTCCGACATAATCGATCCAAAAAGTTGTCTCTGAAAGATTGCATGATAGCCAAATCTACATAAAAAATGATAGTCGAATCCACATTGTCTCGCTTCAAAGCCGCAGGTTTCGTTGGCAGAATGCCACGCTAGGCTACGCTAAAACTAGGAATCATTTTCAAATATATGCGTCGGCGTCAAAAAATTTTGTTTTCCAAATTGTGGTTAGGCTTAGCTCCCATTAGTTGGATTCTCTCCATCGATGCCAAAATTGCACAAGCTCAAGAATTGGGAAGAACGCATCAAAGTAAGAGCTCGGCATCAAGGCTGACAGACTCGGACGACAATCCACCTACGAAGTACAATTGCAACGCATGAGGCTGACCTCGAGAAGATCAATCCATCCTCGAAGTTCACCCTGACTATCCCCGAGGCGGCTTTGCAGAAGAAGCACTACCTTGCCCCAAGGCGGCTTTGCTGAAACTGCAGAGACTAAATCCAAAGCTCGAAATACTGACAAGTCTTAAACTTTGATCGCCTCGTATGCATTCAGCATTCACTGTAGCGGACACCCTAAATTCGAGAACTTCCTCGTATTTTTCCGAACCTCGTGATGTGAGAACCCGATCTAGGTTAACGTAAATGCGATTCGCGATTCGAGTAGCGATAACAAGAAACTCGAACGCATGATTTTCGTGCGACCACTTTCCACCCTTCATTGGCGTCATTAGGGCTAAGACGCTCCATCATGAACGCAAGTAAACTACGGCGGCAGGTCTGCTATGAAGCCGCTCGAGCGATGTACTTTCGCCATGAGTCGGAGTACTATCGAGCCAAGCTCAAGGCGGCACGTAGACTGTGCAAAGGCTGGGTCAAACCAGCTGATCTACCTAGCAACGCCGAAATTCGCGACGAAATCCAAACACTCGCGCGACTCTATGAAGGCGAGAAGCGCACCGACAACTTGCAGCAAATGCGGTTGGTTGCTTTGCGCGTGATGCGCATGCTAGGGCGATTTCGACCGCGACTGATTGGCAGCACTTTGACCGGCCACGTCCGCCAAGGCTCCGATATCGATATTCATGTGTTCACCGATAGCATCGAAGCGATCACCTTCGCTCTCGATGAACAGATGCTGTTTTACGAGGTCGAAAGAAAACGTGTTCGCAAAGATGGGGAGGAGCGTGTCTATACGCATATCCATCTGAAAGACATTTTTCCGGTCGAGCTAACTTGCTACACCACGAATTGGATCAACCATACGTTTAAGAGCTCCATCACGGGTAAACCCATCGAAAGAGCCTCCATTACTCAGTTGGAACAAATATTTACCTCTGAATATCCTGACCTGGATATCGAAGAAACACTTTTCGAGATAGACGAACGTCCGGACCGTTTTCAATTTTTCTTTGCGTTGCTGTTGCCACTGGAGAATGTCAAGCAACATCCAAAATACCATCCAGAAGGCGACGTACTTTATCACTCGCTCCAAGTCTTCGATTTGGCGGTCGACGAGTTGCCTTACGACGAAGAGTTTCTATTGGCCGCTCTCTTACACGATGTTGGCAAAGGGATCGACCCACAGGATCACGTCTTGGCCGGTCTCGAAGCTCTCGATGGTTTCATCACTGAACGGACTGCATGGCTGATCGAGTATCACATGGAAGCACACAAGATTCTCGACGGAACCATTGGAGCGCGCGCTCATCGTCGGCTGCGCGAGAACGAAAGCTACGAAGAACTTTTGACGCTGTGCAAATGCGACCGAGCTGGACGCGTGGCTGGCGTGGAAACGTGCGAGCTTGAGGAAGCAATCGACTACATCCGAGAATTGGGGTACTCCAATGGATAAAACACCAGGGCAAGATGATCAGTCGAAAGCCAACATCAACACCGCGACCGAGGGCAGACTACGTAAGCATTTGGAAGAGCGATTGGTCAACTCTGACTTGTTATCACAGCGACAAGCGGGGCGTCATCGCTTCAGTCCAGACCTCTCGTATGGCAGACACTTCTCGCCGCCTTTTTCAGACAGCAAACCGGCCGCTGTCATGATCTTATTGGAAAAACGCGAGCATCAGTGGAGCATTCCGCTCACAGTTCGGCCGCAACACTTGCCTGATCACCCGGGGCAGATTTCGTTTCCCGGCGGGAGAATCGAAGGCGAAGAATCAGCAGAACAAGCGGCGATTCGAGAGTTCGAAGAAGAGCTGGGCGTCGCCTTCTCAGGCGACATATTCGGCGAACTTCAAGCGCTTTTTGTTTACAACAGTAATTACGCGGTTCGCCCGTTTGTAGCGATTCGCTCCAGCGAGAAACCCAGTATCTCCTACGATCCGTGCGTCCATGAAGTAGAGCGATTGATCCATCTGCCGATAGCGACTTTGACCGACGTCAGCTGTCACCCCTTAAAAGGTTTTCAGCGTGGCCGCGTCAACTGGAAGGCTCGGGTCATCCAGTACCGAAAAGATCAGGTTTGGGGCGCTACCGCCATTATGCTCGGCGAACTCGCGGCCTGCCTCGAGGGTCTTGGTTAGAGTGCGACACGCGGGCGAGTACATCGCGTAGCGCCCAGCCGCAGGCGCCGGTTCCCCAACCTCAGCGGAAAATATTCAGTTGACTCAGATGCGACGGGGCTCAGTTAAAGACAATGGACCTACGTTCCGCCTGCTTCCTTGAGTCCATCGCGTTACCGTCGGCGAGGAAAGTTGCCTACCCCTTGAACTTGAGTCGCGTACAATCGTGGAATAAAACTTCGACTCAGGTTTACACTCGCTGATTGCCCGGCAGCCCAACCTAGTAGAGACGAACAAGAAACAAAATCACTGGGACAGAATTAACGATGATTCGAGTCGGAATAGTTGGCTGTTCAGGCTACACGGCAATCGAAGCCATTCGGTGGCTCCTGCGCCATCCGCAAGCCGGGATCGTAGCCGCCACCAGCCGTCAAGCAGATGGCTCATGCATCAGTCAAATGCATCCTGAACTTACCGAGAGACTAAGCCTCGAAGTTGAGGACTTGTCGCCCGAGCAGATTGCCGAGCGTTGCGATATCGCGTTTTGCTGTCTGCCCCATGCTGCATCCGCTCCGATCGTGGCCAAGATCTTACAAGCTGGAAAGAAAGTCGTTGATCTAAGTGCCGATTATCGCCTCAGCAGCGCGGATCTCTACGAGCAATGGTATGGCGGGACTCATCCCGATCCCGAGCGTCTCGGTACGACTCCTTACGGCCTGCCGGAACTTTTCGAGGAGCAAATCTCAGACGCCACGCTAGTTGCTAATCCTGGCTGCTATCCGACCAGTGCCATTTTACCGCTTGCGCCTTTGCTCAAGGCAGAATTGATCGAAGCCGAACCAATCGTAGTCGATTCCAAAAGCGGAGTCAGCGGAGCAGGCCGTACTCCGAAGATGGTGAATCTCTACTCAGAAGCCAATGAGTCCTTCATAGCTTACGGAGTTGGGACACATCGCCACCAACCTGAGATTATCGACATCTTACACCGGAGCACGGGCGCTCAAGTAGACTTGGTCTTCACCCCGCACTTGGTTCCCATGGATCGCGGGATCCTCTCAACGATTTATGTCAAAGTGAAAGGTGAGCAAAGCGCAAATGACCTGCAGACCTGCCTGAAAGATTTCTATAAGACGCAACCATTCGTTCGAATTGTGGATCACCTTCCAGCCACGCGAAACGTCACGCGTACGAACTTCTGCGACATTGCGGTTCGACAGCACGGAGGCTGGATGGTGCTTCTCTCAGCCATCGACAACTTAACGAAGGGCGCCTCCGGAGCCGCCGTCCAGTGTATGAACGTCATGTACGGCTTCGACCAAACTCTTGGACTCGTCGACCAATAAAGCTTTTTTTCAGCAGACTTGCCATCACAATCGTTTTTCTCCTGAGACCACTTCATGAAACTTCCCAAAGGTTATCGCTTCGCCGGTACAGCCTGCGGCGTCAAGACCAGTGGAGCCAAAGATGTTTCACTGGTGTTATCTGACGTCCCGGCTACGGGAGCAGGAGTTTACACGCAGAATCAAGTTGTAGCGGCTCCCGTTATAAATTGCCGCAGCAAAACCCCCTCCAGTAGCCTAAGGGCGATCATCACCAACAGTGGCAATGCAAACGCTTGCACAGGCGAAAAAGGCATCCAGGACTCAGCACGGATGTGTAATTTGACGGCTGAGACCTGCGGAGTTGAGCCTGAACAAATACTTGTTATGAGCACCGGCATCATTGGTCAGTTCCTGCCCATGACTGCCATTGAGCAAGGTATCCGCGATTCAGTCAACTCTCTCGGTAATTCAGAGCAGCACTTTCTCGAATCGGCAGACGCTATTCTGACCACAGATCAATCTCGAAAAATTGCCAATCGCTCTCTGAATCTTGGCGGAACGAAAATCGAGTTGGTGGGCATGGCCAAGGGCGCTGGAATGATTGGGCCCAACATGGCTACGATGCTTTGCACCTGTTTGACTGATGCAAAACTCTCCGCAGATCAAGCGGAGCGGCTTCTGCGCCGTGCTGCAGCTCTTTCCTTTAATCAGATTAGCGTTGAAGGGCACACCAGCACCAACGACACCATGCTGCTACTCGCCAATGGAGCCGCTGGTGGCGAAGAACTTGACAAGCAGCAAGAGCAAGTATTTGCAGGACAGCTCAACGCCATGTGTATCGAGCTAGCCAAGCAGATACCAATCGATGGTGAAGGCGCGAGCCACCTAATCGAAGTATCTATCACCGGGGCAGCAAGTGACGCTGAAGCTCAACTAATTGCTCGCACGGTTGCGGCCAGTAACTTGGTCAAAACGGCCATTTACGGCGAAGATCCGAACTGGGGACGGATTGTTTCAGCAGCTGGATATGCTGGACCACCGATAGTTCATGAACATCTTCGGTTGGAGCTGAACGGATTCACCCTGTTCGACGCAGGAGAACCAATTGCCTTTGATGAGCCCGCTGCTAGCGCGACCCTCCGAGATCAATCCGTGGCTCGAATTGAGCTGACTGTCGGCGACGGTCCTGGCAATTGCACTCACTGGACCAGCGACCTTACCGTAGAATATGTCCGATTCAATTCGGAATATAGCACCTAATAGATCGCCCGGCTTCGTTCGCATGACTTCTTCCTCGCAGCCCAAACTTGAACCAAGCTCTGGCTCACGAACGGTCAGAGGCATTGGAACGGACATCATCGAATGTTCCCGCATCCGACAGATGTTAGATAAGCACGGCGAAACGTTCCTAGAACGCGTATATACACCGGATGAGATTGAATATAGTTCAGGACGCAAAGCCTCAGATCAACACTACGCGGGGCGCTGGGCTGCGAAGGAAGCTGTACTAAAAGCCCTCGGCACAGGCTGGGCAAACGGAATTCAGTGGACGGATATCGAAGTCGTCAATCAGCAAGGCGGCAAGCCAATTATTTTGCTCAGCGGAAGAGCCTTGGAGATCAGCCAGGAGCAGGACATTGATGAGATGATGATTAGCATCTCACACTGCAAAGAATACGCCACTGCCTACGCTATTGCCATGGGCTGCCCGACTGACTCTGACAGGTAACTAATCCATGCCAAGATCGATGGTCCTTCTAACAATGGGTCACACCGATCCGCGTCGCGCGAAAACAGCGACCGGCTTGCTGCGCTTTTGCCCAGACGAGTGCGTAGCAGTATTGGATCCAGAGAACGCCGGCCGCAAGGTAAGCGAACTCCTCGGAGTCGGCGGCGACACCCCAATTATTGCCAAGCTCTCTGAAGTGCCGCAAGCAGATACTTTTGTTCTCGGAATCGCAACACCTGGAGGCAAAATTCCGGCAGAGTGGAGAACACTTATCATGGAAGCGATATCCAACGGCATGGAAGTCTTAAATGGACTGCATGAGTTCTTGAGTGACGATGCTGAATTCGTCGATGCGGCAGAGAAGCATAGCGTCCAGATCAAAGACGTGCGCAAGAACGATTTCAGGGAAATTGCTCAGCGACCCAAGTTTCGAGAAGACTGCTTGAGAATTCACACAGTCGGTCATGATTGTAGCGTGGGAAAAATGCTGGCCAGCCTGGAGATCACGCAAGGTTTGCAGAGTCGCGGCCGCGATGCACAATTTGTTGCAACAGGTCAGACGGGAATCATGATCGCTGGCGATGGCTTGCCACTGGATTGTGTGGCTGCAGATTTCGTGAGCGGCGCCGCAGAACAACTTGTGCTCGACAACGAATCTCATGAGATTTTGGTGATCGAAGGGCAAGGGAGCCTCGTGCATCCCTCCTATTCCCAAGTCACGCTCGGGCTACTTCAGGGAGCTCAACCTCATGGTCTCATCATGGTCTTTGAAGCCGGACGAGAGAACGTTGCTGGCTTGAAGCACGTTCCCCTATTGAGCCTGCCCAAGCAACGCGAGCTATTTGAGACTATGGGGAGTCTGTATCGGCCATGCGAAACTATCGGAATCGCGATGAATGGCCGCAAGCTCCCAGAGCAGCAAGCAAACGAGATTGCCGGCAAAGTAAGTGAAATGCTAGAATTGCCAGTCTGCGATGTGGTCCGTGATGGACCGCAAGTTTTGCTGGACGCAATTGAACAGTTCCATGGCAGTTCTCGCTGGCGTTACAGTTAAAAGCCGCAAAATTCCCACCTCAAATCCTGCCAATTCAACAGGCCGAATTTCTGCTCGCTGGGCTCGAAATCACGATTGAACTATCGTAAGCAAGCAGACTTTGCGGCCTTTGCAACCGTATATATTTACCACCGACGAGGGCTGGCCTTGAACTAACGTTGCCCCAAGGCAACAGTCCGCCCTTTTTCGCCCTTCCGCTCCATCCTGAAAAGTATCGTTGCCATGCTCAAACTGCTGACCCCACTTGGTCTCTATGCCGCTCTTTGCACGATTTCGGGATGTGCAAATATTGATGTCTACGACGAGACTGTGATTCATGAAAGCGGAGAACCTGGCTATATCACGGTGCAACACTGTCTGATCAGTTTCAATGGTGCGAATCCCCAGATCTCCTCCACACGAACCCACGACGAGGCGAAGGCGTTGGCTTATGAGCTGTTTGAGCAAGCTTTGGCTGCTAAGTACCC
>PKCQ01000593.1 GCA_002862265.1 Planctomycetaceae bacterium
GAGATTGAAGGCCTCCAAGCTTACGTCCTCAACACCGGCGATGCAGACGAACCCTATCAGTTGGTCGTGCGCGGCGAAGACACGGGCGCCGCCAACGAAGTCCAAATGGTTGGGCCGGCAAGCGCCTCCCTCCTCATGACGACAACGCAGTCGGCGGAAGACGCCCTCCTCTTCGTCGATGGGGTCGCGGTGACGTCGGAGACCAATGAAGTCAACATCGCGCCGGGCGTAACCCTCGACCTTGCCTCGGCCACCACAGACCCTGTTGAAGTCACCGTAGGTTTGGACGAGACCGTGCTGACCGAACAAGTTCAAGCCATTGTCGATGCGGCGGGACGCTCTGCGGCCGCAGGCCAACGTGGGCCATGACAGGGATGCCAGCTGCAGCCAAGGCGTGAATCGTCTCCGCTTGCTCAGCGCCTCCTTCGAGTTTGATCGACTGGCAGCCCGTTTCCTTCAGCACTTTAGCAGCCACTTCCAGGGTTTTCATGACGCCAAGCTGACCGTGGGGGAAAGGCAGATCCACCATCACCATGGCTCGTTCGGCCCCGCGAACTACTAACTTTCCATGGTAGATCATCTCTTCAAGTGTGACTGGAATAGTCGTCTTCTGGCCTTGAATGACCATGCCGAGACTATCGCCGACCAGCAAGACGTCGACACCTGCTTGGTCAAGTAGCGCGGACATGGTGTAGTCATAGGCCGTGAGCATGCTGATCTTTTGTGACTTCTCCTTCATGGATTGGAATGAAGCTGTGGTGACTGGTTTCGGCGAGGACATTCTGGACTTTCGAACGGACGAAGGAACCTGAAACTGCAACAACTGCCATAGGCTCATTTGGCTAGCCTGGGCTATAATCCGGGCTGGTAGCGGGTCGCAAAGATACCGTTTGCTTTCGCTAGATTAACGCGTACCCATCCGATCGATAAGGCTGCGATCATGAAAACTCGTCCATTAGCCAACGCAATCTTGCTAATCTCGTTGAATCCGGTTTGCTGGGCACAAGTTGGAAACGAATCGAATCAGGCTCTGGGTGGACGCGGCCCCGAGATTTCTCAATTCGAAGGAACTTTGGAGGGCATCGCTCGAGACCGAATCAAAATCAAGTCGGAGGACGGCAAGGAGACGATCGCCGTTCTCGGCCGAAGCTCTAGGATTCAATATGAAGCGACTGCCACGGCCAATTTTCTTCGCCCCGGCATGATGGTCCGCTTTGAGTCAGGATTTGATGTTCAGCAAGGCACGCCGCTCGCTCCGATCGCCCAATTGGAAGTCTTTCGACCAAGCAAGAGCACAATGTTGCAACCCGAGGATCGAAAGAAGCAAACAGCAGGCATTTACCCTGCAGCAGACTTCAAGGATGAACCGGAAGAAAACAAGGCCCCTCGCAACACTCGGCAGGCTGCCACACGAGTCGCCAAAGCAGTAGAGACAAACTTTGTAGTTGTTGGGCAGCTCCGTGTAGTGCAAGCACAAAAGATGCGAATTCAAGCTGGCAACCGGGCCGTGATTGTCGAGCTCAAGCCAGACGCCAAGATTAGCATTGCCGCAGGCGACGCTATGTTCTTTAAGCTTGGCGACAAAGTGAAGCTCACCGGGGCGCGTGCGGCGGGCAGCACGATGTTACAGGTAGAACTACTGGAAGTCGAAGGCGCCGATCCACTCGGCGAGGACGCGAAGCCAGGCGCGGCAGGAAACAATCGCGCCGGAGCGAAGCGCGGAAGTACAACGCGTCGCAACGGCAATAATTAGTCCCCGCATCGCCAATGCGACTGCAAGGCAGAAGGCGAGTCACAACCTGCCAGCCCAAGTTCCTTTTTCTAGCGTATTCTCTTGCGCGAATACACTATCATCGGTAGAAGCTCTTCTGCCGGTACCTAAGCGGCTTTTCGAATCGGAGCAGACCCCTCTGAAGCAGAAGATCGCTCCCGACGTTCTTCCAGTGCGAGCCTAGCCGCCTCGATGCGTCTCCGTTGCAAGTCGACTTGCCCCTGTGCAATCCCACGACTCCAGCTTCTCGCTTTAGACAACCCGGATGGCAAGCCACTCAATAAGTGCAAGATCGATGCGACAAAGCCGCCACTGGTGACCTCGTAGTCCACGGCGACTTGAGCAATCTCACTCAGTACTTCTCTCAAATCACTGCGACCAGCGCCAGAGCTGTCGACGGTCGTAAGCATATCGCAGTGGGTGCTTAGATCGAGCTCCGCGAGCGCAAATGCGTATTCAAGCTGAGCTGCTTCGATCGTATGGTAACGCAGCCCATCCAGCGCGAGTAACGTCGACTTGCGATAGAAGCCGCATGCAAGCTGCGGCCCAGCACAGGCTTGCCCGGCTTGTTTGAGCATACCTGCTTCAGAACGCAGACTGGCCACATCATCCAAGGCAGATTCAGAGATCCCAAACTGCCTGCTTCCCGCGACTTGCTGAACCACAGCTACGGCCGCGAGCTCCTCATCACTCGCTAACTCCTCGAGGGCGGCGCTTTGCCAGCCTTCTGACACCACGACACCGTCAAGAACGATATTTACGACCGGAGAACATGAGGCCATGATGCCTTCGTTCAGCAAGCCAACTACGGTCTCAGCTGGCCTAGCTTGGACGAAGACAACTTCCTCTGCCAGATCATAAGGATCGGAGTAGGAGCCATCGTGAACTACAAGCACTTCCGTATCCTGAGTACGATTCTCCAGGAGTGAAAGTACGGTTGTTTCGAGAGCGGAATCGTTCCCTCGGAAAGGAACAATAACTGAGAGTCTTGGCACGGAATCATCTCCTGGGCTGTTTCATCCACTTCAGTTGAGGAGGCTCAGGGGCAGATTGCGGCTTGGAACGTCCAGTGTTCCAAGAAGCAGAAAGACTTGCGCTTGAAGGCTCAATCGCGCTATGCTGGCGACGACCTTCCCCGGTCCGACTTAAGAGGAGAAATCCCTTCTCTTTCTTGATGCAGCATGAAAATCGGCATCTGAAAGGCCGGAGAATGAAGGAAATTGACGGCTCTTCGCTCGTTCAGTCTGGGTTGACCCTGCCGATTGGGAAGAATCCGAACTACGGCCGTCTCGACGCTTCTTTCAGCTTGGCCTTGATCCCCTCCAACGGAGGCTTACAGATACCACACAGATCACGCTGTAAATTGCTAGCGTTGATGGTTCTGGTACGAACGCGGAGCTGCTGCGTTCGACGGCGAGCACGGTTAACCCTTTGTCTTTGGCTCTGAACAAGGATGATCCGCAGGTAACACTTCCTGCAAACTTTCCTCTGGCCTTGTCGATACCCGCTGCCAAGGAATTTGCCTCACGGGTCATGATGTTTGCTGTGTTAACAAAAAAAATCCTGTAGATGGCGCCGCGAATGGATCGTAACCAACAAACAGTTTGTGGTAGAAATTCCCAAGGTTGAGGTGACCGATTCCGAGGTTAACATCGCCGGAAAATACGGTGACTTCTGCGTTTGTCTGCTTCCCGATCAGTAGCAGCAAGATGTGGGCAAAAGGAATCTGAAAGCAAGATGTGAGACGCATGGAAACACCCAAAGGGGTAAGTTCTCAGTTTGACGAGCCAAGCGAAGAAGAGGCTAGGACTCAAAGCACTACGTGAGACTCTATTGCCGCCTGCGATCGAAACAAGCTTTGGCAGCACCTTTGGAGAAGCGATACTGCACAAATGTTCATGCACACCGATTTTTGCGTGAACATATCCCTTGATTCACGGTCCCACGTGGGACAAAATAGAAGTGTTAGCGAAAGTTGACACTTTCATGGATCGCGAAAAACGCATCGCGATTGACAGATTAGTCCTTGAGCCAAGCCCTCTCGGCTGAATCAGGCGGTTTGGAACAAGGCAGGCCCTGTAACGAAAGGAGGTGATCGAGTGAGTTATTGCTGTACCAGCCATGGGGTTGATTCCCCATAGGCAGCCGGCGGGCTGCCAGTGGCAGTCAACCTCCTCGTGTCGATCACCATCGCACGAGCAACTGACAGCGGACGTGGGTTTCACCTTGTGGCTCACGTCCGTTTTTTTTTATGGATGCACAAATTCTTAATCTGCCTGAAGAGCGCATTTGAAACTGTTGAACAAGGACGAACTGCTTCACTCGCCATTAGCTGCCAACATCGACCTTGCAAATCTTCGATTTCAAGATGGCAAACGAGCTGGTCGAACGATTGCAAGACGCTTTCGTGCATCGGGAAAAGAACACGACTCGCGAAATCGACTACTTCATTGCACCAAACAATCTTCCACTCTACCTGCTGCAGATCTACGGCTGAACTACCTGGGAGCCAATGATCAGACTGATCCCAATTCAACGGGACAACCTGCCATCGATTCTTATTATGAAGCTGTTTGGGCGACCAGCAGGTGATCCCAAACAGCACTCTACTTCAGCTGATTCCAGTAGATCTTCACATTGTGAGTCTTACGCCCGACGGCGATGATGTCGTTATCCCCATCAGCTTCTAAGTCGGCGACGGTTAAGTCCTCGGTGGCGACTGGATCCACCAAAGTCCGCTGCCAACGACCTTCCGATGCGTTTCCCGGATCGTAAATACGTAGGCCGCGACGATGCTCGGTACCTTTCTTGTCGTCTCTAACGCCAATGATCAATTCCTGATCTAGATCGTCGTCCAAGTTCGCGCACGCCACAGCATGGCCCCAAGCCAATTCCTCGTCCAGCACGTATCGTGGCCAAAGCAATTCTGATTGCGCCCAGTCCTTCGGTGCAACGTAAACCAAAATCTTATCGCTATGCCATGGCTCAACTGTCGCGAGATAACTTGCGCCGTCCGCCAACTCGCCATGGCGGATCTCACTGGCCCCCTTCTTGGGCGCTGGCTACTCCTGCCCAGGCCCAACAAGTCGCACCTGCGCGTCCCGGCCAGATGGGAAGGTGATCCAACTTGCCCCTTCGAAGCTAGCTGTGACCAAGTCCAACTTGCTGTCGCCGCCCAAATCGGTCGGTTCAAAGTTGTGCATCACGTGCAACTTTTCCATGATAATTTTCTGCTTCCATGACTTGGTCGGATCTTTGCTTGGCTGGAAAGCCAACAGCCGAATTCAAGTTTGTTCAAAATCTGGTCCGCGCGTCCCGCGTACTTTCAGCGGCGCGACGACCAACCAAGGCTTGCCATCTCCATTCACATCATGCGGAGCGAAGCAGACATTGTCGAACCTCGCGTCTGGTGTGTAATAAACAACGTGCGCTTTCCAGGTCGGATTCTCCAACTAAAGCCCGCGTTTGCTGTCTACGATCGCAATATCAAGTTTTTCGTCACCATTGAAATCCATAGCCCGCACGGCGTAGCCAACTTGTAGCTGAGTCGACAACTCCTGCGATTTAAATTGGATGTCTTTCGCCAAGCTGTAGGGCGAAAGAAAAAAACAGCCAATAATAACACCGCAAAACTTATTGAGTTCTTCATCTGATCAGACTCCACCTTGGAATTAGAGGGCCACATTTAAGCAGCACGACAAAACGTCTGATCGCTGACAACGAGTGAATTCGTTGGAGGCCCAGCTTGTATCAGGCCCGTCTACTTCGCGAATGGGAGGAGAGCCTTAGAATGGAGTCGATAAGCAGCTTTCTTACCTCAGGACCTTATGATGACTCCGTTTCGAGCTAGCAGATCCGACATTGCGCTTTTTCACTCGCAAGGCTTTTTGATCGCCAAAGAGTTGTTCGACGCGCGGGAGATGGAGTTGCTGTCGACCTACGCCCGAGCCGACCAGCGAATTCACTCCAAGGCAACGTCGCGTTCCGATGCATCGGGTGGAACCACCACGCTGTCCTTGAGTAACGACCTGGAGGACAACCTGTACGCCTCGGTCGTGCGCTCACGGAGAGTGGCTGACAACATGAGTGCGTTCCTGGGTGATGAAGTTTATCACTACCACCACAAAATGATGCTCAAAGAGCCTCTTGTCGGGGGAGCTTGGGAATGGCATCAGGACTACGGATATTGGTATGACTTCGGCTGCCTGTTTCCCGCAATGGGAAGCTGCTTTATTTCCGTGGATCCCGCCACGCGAGAGAACGGATGCCTGCAGGTCGTTCCGGGGTCGCACCAACTCGGTCGGATGAATCATATGAAGGTTGGCGGTCAGACTGGAGCCGATCCTGAACGCATTGAAGCTATTCTCCAGCGAATGGAGGTACTGCATGTTGAAATGAGTCCGGGCGACGCTTTGTTTTTCCACGGGAACCTGCTTCACTGCTCGGCTCAAAACACAAGCCCCAATCCACGATGGTCTCTGATCTGTTGCTACAACACCAAAAGTAATGACCCATACAAAGAATCGAGGCACCCAGGTTACGCGCCTTTGGACCTGCTGGACGATGAAAAGTTTGTTGGTCTTGCACAAGCTTTTGTCGATCGGATGTCGACGTAACCTCCGCTGCTACCATGACGCCCCTGGCACGAGACTAGACTCCTCAACAAAAACTAAGCAACGTGAAATTTGCTTCTTCTGCAGAAAGCCGGCGTTCGCGGACGGGCGTTAAACAAACATGTGACCCTGAGTTTTTTCAGTACCGGTCTTGTTCAGCTTCACCCCAACAGCGTACTTGTCCGTCTGGATCAAGCTGTATGTGAACGAGGTTGGGATTGCAGCAGACTGGACAATCCTCGACATAACTCTGGTCCGCTCCGCCGGAGACGTCAACGGGAATGACGATCTCCTCGCCACAGGAATCACAGATGTAGCTAGCTTCGTCGTCCATGCTCGTCACTCCAACACTAGCTTACAACTTCGTCAATGACATTGCCGAACACGTCAGTGAGTCTGAAGTCCCGACCGCCGGAGCGATAAGTCAACGCCTCGTGGTCGATTCCCAGCTGATGCAGCACAGTCGCCCACATGTCGTAAATCGTAAAAGGCTTCTCTATCGCGTGATATCCTAGCACGTCGGTCGCACCAATTGCCTGGCCGCCTCGAATACCACCCCCAGCCATCCAAACGCTGAAACCAAAAGGGTTGTGGTCTCGGCCATTGGAGCCTTGAGAAAACGGCGTGCGACCAAACTCTCCTGTGAAGACAATGAGTGTCTCATCCAAGAGACCTCGCTGATCGAGATCCTTGATCAGCCCGGCGATGGGTTGATCGACTTGATAGGCCATCGCTCGGTGCCCTTTTTCCAAGTCGCCATGCTGATCCCATGGGTTAGCCGCGCCACCGGCTCCGATGCCCTGTGTCAGCACAGACAGCTCGACGAACCGAACACCTTGTTCCACCAACTTACGGGCTAGGAGCGCTTGTCGAGCATAAGCAGCCTTGCGAGGTTTAGGATCGTCGAGCCCGTACAAATCGCGAGTCGCCTGTGACTCACCGCTGATGTCGCAAATCTCAGGAATCGAGCTCTGCATCCTAAATGCCGTCTCGTAGTTCTTGATCGCTGCGTCGACATGGGCATCCTGAGCCTTGGCAGCAAAGGATGCATCTAACTGTTTCACGAAGTCGAGACGCTGGCGTTGCAAGCCAAGGGCTTGAACAGGCTTTACATTGGGCACTGCCTCAGGAGTATCTGCCTTCAGAATCGAAGCTTGATGTTGGCCTGGTAGAAAACCATTGCTGAATAGCCCGACTCCTCCGTGTGGCGGAACAGCCCCGCCACTTTGTAGAACCACATAGCTCGGCAGATTGTCATTGGCAGAACCGAGCCCATAGCTGGCCCAAGCTCCTGCGCTGGGATGTCCCAGAAACGGAAAGCCAGTGTGCATGACAAAGTTGCCTTGTGCGTGTTCGTTGACGTTGGTCGTCATCGATCGTACGACGGCAAGATGATCAGAACAGCCAGCCAAGTGCGGAAAAATCTCACTGACCTCGAGCCCGCTTTCGCCATGCTTGCCAAATTTAAAGGGACTAGCGAAGACCTGCCCATTGCGATTGAACTGAGTCCGCTCGACTTTGACAGGCATTGACTTGCCATGCAAATCGTTCAACTTTGGCTTCGGATCAAATGAATCAACCTGAGACACGCCACCAGACATGTAGCAGAGAATGACGTTCTTGGCTTTGGGCGTATAGCGCAGCCAGCGATCTGCCTTGACCTCAGAGGCTACCGCATGCCGTTCAAGCAAGCCTGATAGTGCCACCAACCCAAATCCACTCGAGCAGGTCTGGAGGAGCTCACGACGTGTTACTTGCTGCTGACAAGAGTGGGGGTTAACGGACAAACAAGAATTCCTTCATGTTGAACAGCGAGTGAGACAAGTCCGTCCATTCTTCGGCCTCCGCGGGCACTTTGAAAGCCTTGATTTCCGCCCCAACCTGCTGTAGCTGCGATTCCAACTGTGCAACCTCTTCTCGATCTTTCGCAGAAAGTGCTGCCAAGACATGCTTACGACTGATCGACTTATTCGCCATTGCCGCGGCACCTGCCACCTCGTCGGCAGATAGGGCACGGTTGTAAAGTTTTGCTTCGTGAATGGCCCCACGCAGCATACGTCCACCACCAGCACCGCGACCATGCCGCAGCCCAAACACCACCATCGTTTTGGCAGCAGAGAAGGCCTGAAGTGACGCCCCGTATGGGCTACCGTAAAGCTGACCATTGCGATAACAAGTGATGGTCCCGTCCTTGGCATAGGTGATCACGATGTGCACGGGCTTTTCTTTAGCTTCTCGTTCTTGGGCCCCACCAAAGTCCTGAGTGCGGGCAAAATTATTACTGCCGGCCATCCATTCGCGATTCGCGCGCTCGGCAAAAACGATCGAATCAAAAATGACGCCGGGCGAGTCTTGCACAGTCATCGCGCCGCCACCTTTTTGATCGAGGTTAGAAAGGCTTACTAGGACTTCAAGTGTCTTTTCTTTCAGCTCCAGCCCCAGGTTCTTTGTTTCGCCCCAGCTGTTGCCGTCGAGAACAAGAACCCCGTCTTGAATCTTTGCATTGCCCTTGAGCTGAATCGGGAAGCGATCTCCGTCGTCGGCGGAGTCAAAGTGCCATTCGGCGGCTGGCTTCAAATCCAACTGTGTGACAGTTCCCAGGTCTAACTCGCGTTGCAATCGCTGGCGAATCGGATTCAGGATGTTGGCGAGCTGCGGTCGTATTTGCTCGTACTGTTCCTGAAGCCTCTTCAATTGCAGCTGCTGCGTTTCGTAGCCAGCCTGCAAGCCATGGACGAACTTCAGCATCGCTATAGACTCATCGGCCGAGGGTGGTCGATTGAAAGCAGCTGACCACATCTTGGCAACGCGGACCGCTTCGTCAGACTCGCCTGCGGTCCGTTCCGCAAGAGTTCGAGCGAGACCTCGCACACGCGGATTGTTGATCATCAGCAGTGACTGTGCCGGTACGTTTGTCACATCACGCCGCCCCTTGGTGCTGAAGGGAACCGGTGCGTCGAACGTGGTCAAAAATGGATCTAGGCGATTGCGAATAACGTTGACATAAACCGATCTGCGATTGCTTTCACCGCCGACTGGACGACCGAACAATGAATCGTCTAGTGAGTCTGCTGCTGACAACAACGCATCACGTATTGCTTCGGCCTCTAGTCGTCGAACATTGGCATGCGACAAGTAACGATTCGCTGGATCATTGGCTTGCGCGGCGGTGGATGGTGCGGATGCCTGCTGCCAAGTTTCGGAAAGGACGATCTGCCGTATCAAGGACTTCAGTGACCAGCGATCTTCTTTTCGAAAACGATCGGCCAAGTAGTCCAACAACTCAGGGTGTGATGGTTGTGAACCGAGTCGTCCAAAGTTATCTGTCGTCTCGACGATTCCTGCACCAAAGAGATGATGCCAAACTCTATTCACGATCACCCGCGAAGTGAACGGGTTGTCAGCTCGCAATAGATCCTTGGCCAGTTCTAAACGCCCACTTTGTTGTGTTCGATAGGGCGAATCATCGATAGCCTCCAAGAAGCGACGAGGCACAGTTGTTTCCGGCTGTCGATGATCACCTCGCGCGAACAAAGGACTGTCCTTCGCCTGCCATTCGCTTAACGTTGGAACGCGCGTGGCGACAGGTACATCACTTTCTAATTCGCGATACCGTGTAAGCAAATCGCCGAGTTCTGGGAGTTGCTTGAGATCGTTTGGCAAGACTTGCTCAACGATGCATCGATCCAGCAGCAAAGCTTGACAGTCTGTTGCCTCGCCAGCTTGCCACGCCTCGACGGCTTCTTCAATCACACCCGTCAAGAGCCCCGCAAGTTCCATTGGATCTTTGGGACCACCTTCGCTTGCAGATTCGATGATCGGCTTTAGCCAACTCATGTCTTGGCTAGGAGGTCCGGCTTCACCGATGGCTGTCACTGCAACGCGTCGCAAGCCGAACCAAGAACGATCTTGGTTCTTCACGAGAAGAGGAGCATCATTGGCCGTCGTTAGCTCGATGTGGACATCATCGCCTTCCCAGTATTTCACATCGTAGTTCTGCCAGCGCCAGTCCCGACTGCGATGTTCGGTCACCGGAAAGACTGTTCCATTGCGTGGATAGTTCTGAACAACGTACCGCGACATCGCCTTGCCTTCACCCGCAACTTGCAGCCAGACACGATATTTGCCGTCCAGTTTAAAATCCGCTGATTCCAGCCTCGCCGCATGCTTATCACTCAGCAGGTGAGAATAAGCACCTCCAGGTAAGACTTGCTTCAGGATCTGGTCGCCACTTGTCGTCACGACGAAGGAACCAGCCAGGGCTGGCGAGTCAGCCAAACCTGCACCATGAGTAAACCAACTTCGATAGTCTTTCTTTGCAGCGAGATCCCAACTTACCGCTTTCTCAGACGCTTCGAACTGCTCTTCCTGATTCTGATAAGCACTAAAGGCTTCTTCAAGCCCTCTCCAGTAGTCAGCCGTACTTGTCTCTGACTTCCATTTGATTCCCGTAAGCGCCCCGATCAGATTTCGGTCTTTGGCTGTAAGTCGCTGCTCCGTGGCGTGCAATCGCTGCTGCCAGCCTTTGGCGAGTGCAGCGCGTATCTCCGTTTTGAGCTCGGCCAATCGCTCCTTGTGCCGGTTCTGTTTTTCCGGCAGGTCGATCGCAGCACGTCCCGGTCTGGTCGAAGCAAGGATGCCGAACATCGCGTAGTAGTCGGCTTGGCTTATCGCATCGAACTTGTGGTTGTGGCAGCGCGCGCAGCTAACTGTTAGGCCTAGAAATGCTTTCGAAAAAGTATTGATCGCATCATCAGTGAATCGCACTTTCTCATCCAGGGCATCTGTCGGCGCGAAGCCATGAAATACCATACGCCAGTGCGCTGTGCCAATCAGCGATTCATTGATTTGCAGCTCACTGTTTACGCGCGGAATGGCTAACAAGTCTCCTGCCACATGCTCCATCAAGAGCTGATCATAGGGCACATCTTCATTCAGCGCCCGAATCAAGTAGTCGCGATAGAGCTCCGCTCCCGCCAACCGTGGATCACCTTCGCTACCGTGTGACTCGGCGTACCGCACCCAATCCATCCAGTGCCGAGCCCAACGTTCACCAAAGTGCTTGGATTCCAGCAACTCCGCTACGATTGTTTCAAAGGCCTCATCTGATGGATTTTCAAAAAAACTTTGCACTTTATTGTAAGGCGGTGGCAGACCAATCAGAGCAAAGTACACACGCCGAATCAAAGTGGCTGGATCAGCTTGCAGACTTGGAGAAAGATGCTGCTTTTGCATCTCGGACAATACAAAACGATCGACAGGAGCTTGCCAATCTGGCTGATTCACTTCGGGCAATGCTGGACGCCGAATCGGCTGGAAACTCCACCACTGCTTTCGCTTCGCCAACTGTGTTTCCCATGAGGTGAGTGCACTGAGCTCTTTCGCGGAAGGAGGATCTGCGCGAGGATCGGGAGCACCCATCTCAAGCCACTTTTCGAAATCTGCCACCACAGCATCATCGAGCTTGGGTCCACCTTCCGGCATCTCTGAACCTTGGATTTCGTGACGAATGGCTTGAAGGAGGGTACTCTCGCTGGTGGAATACTTATCACCATCTTGCATCAGAGTTTCACGAAGCCCTTCACGGAAGTCGAGGCAAACTTCGGCCTCGGCTGTCTCGCTACTGTTGTGGCATTGATAGCAGTGTTCGACGAGAACGGGACGAATGCGCGACTCAAAGAACTCAAGTTCTTCGCCAGTCCACTTCTCGTCCGCAAGGGAACACGGCGAAATCAGCGCGAAAAGAATAAAGACGCTCGCGCTCCGTGTTCTGTAGTTGCGTGAAAAACAGAAAAAGGAGTCGTAGGGGAGTGTATGCATGCTGGCGACTCTGCTTGAAAGGGGAAGTAGGCCCATGTTGGACATTTGGAGCCTCAAAGTCAAGCTTACCACCAACTCGTGTAGCTAAGGGACTGATCGCTACCCAGGAGTTGACTTCCCGCGAGCGCGGGTAAGAGTTAATTTTGTGCTATTTGACCGGGTGTGCGTTCGGCAACTGGAATCTCAAGGTCCATTCCTCGTACTACAGGAGTGGGGATCGAGTGCCTCCGATCGAGACTCCCCAACCCAACTATGTCTGAATCAGACCGCGAAACTAGTCGTAGTTTTTCGCCAGCTGAGTTGCAGAAAATCGCTGATCGACACGGTATCGATATGGCAGAGGTGGCACCACGCACACCCGAAGAGCGCTTAAGGGTCTTGCGGCAAATCTTATCGCAGCAGGATGTCGCCTTCCCGATTTCCCCCGTGCGGGCCGAAGTTTACTTCCAGAATGCAGCAGGAGGCGTCCCATTCACCGTCGGAGCACTCAGTGAGACTTCAGTCGATCTTGTCGAGTACGCGGCGGAACAGCACCATGACCGATATAGCTTTGAAGAGCACCTGAGTTGGGCCTGTCTCCTGTCGGATCAACAAAGGACGAAGCATCAGTTCGCTTGTCGTGAATACCTCGCAGGTGAGGAACTATTTGAGATTGGTGGTACTGTCATCCCGGATTACTACATCCTCAACGCGCGGATCTACCAGCAAACTGGCTGGCAGCTGGCGACTGTCAACAGGATCATTCCCGCCGAGTTATTCTTTACCTGCCACAGCTATCGCTTTTTTCCAGTAACGACTTTCATGAGGCCGCTTGAGCAGGACTATTTGCAAGAGCCAGACATTGGGCATGACGTCGCGGGGCATGTCGCGACCTTCACAATCCCGACTGTAGCCAGGTTGATGCAGGATCACGGCAAGGCCCGTGACTTGATCTACAAGGAGCGCGACGAGCGGCTAAGCAAAGCCAATAATGAACAGCAAGCCAAGGGGATTTGCACGCGAGCCGACGAGCTGTTGGCTTACGCTGAGCGCATATACTGGTTCACTGTAGAGTTCGGCTTAGTCATGCAGGACGACGAGTTGCGTGCCTTCGGCGCTGGCATTTTGTCTTCCCCTGGCGAAACGGCTTATTCGGTGCATTCGCCGGCCGCCAATCGGATTCTGATTGATCCGTCCAACGAGCAAAATTTGGTGCTCTTGGTGTGCACGGACTACTTGATCAGTGAGTACCAGAAGACTTATTTCATCACGCAGGATTTCTCGCTACTTGAGTCGCTGACACCGGAACGTATTGTGCGTGCGGCTGAAAAGGCGGCTCGGGTCCCGCACTTCTCTTGGCGAGATGTCATTCCCGGCGACACGGTTTTAAACCTTGGACAAGCGGCGACTACAGTGAATGAAAAGTACTATCGCCTTGTCGCCGGTCAGTCGATGGATGATTGCATGCTGCGCACGGCCATTCGCAACATGCAGGTACTTTCCAAAGAAACTGATCCGCTGGACGACGGAACCCAGCTCGACCTGAACACACTTTGGTCCGTACCGATGCCTGAGTTACCCGAGCTGCTGAAAGGCGCGCCGATGCCTAAATTCAAACCACAGGCATCTGATGTGGAGCTAAAGCCGATTTCTTTTGTCGCAGACTACAAATGAACGCATCTGAATCGGCTTAGTAATCCCCTTGCTTGCGACCCTTTTGGCTTTGCTGCTTCTTCAAGTAGTTGTAGTAAGCAGCATTAGTGATTGCAGTGATCAGACTCCCAATGATCGCAACGCGGCGAATCCAGCCCCGTACTCGTGTGAGTTCGAGAGGATCAATAATGAGGGCAAAGATCTCCATCCCAACAAATAGAACCGTTGCAGTAATGGTACAGGTCAGCGGAAAAACGAAGATAAAGATGCCCATGACGATGAACAAAACTCCAACACCGACATCCAGTCCCACCAAAAGCTTGAGATAGAATGCCAAATTGGTAAGGTTCTGATCGGCACTTGCCGCGGCGATTTCATCGAGCCAAGCGGTTAGAAAAAATCCCATCGTGCCCCAAAACCCTGCATTGGCAATGCCCGAGATAATCAGGGACCAACGAGCCTTGTTGAGCTCATTCGTTGCTCCGGCCTTTTTCTGCTCTTTGGTTTCCCCCATTTCTTCACGAGCTCGATCCATGATTTCATCTGCCGCCGTTCGCTTTTCTTCCTCTTCCTCGGGCGGCAAAAGATCCGCATAAGGATCAGCTTTTTTAGGCGCAGTATCTACGGTAAGCTTGGACCACTCATCTTCAGAAATCGAATTAAAGGCACCGGCCGAGGGACGCGGCGTTGTCTGCTGTGCTCTCGGCGATTTTGCTTTTGCAGCTGGTTGTGCGACACGCGCGGGCTGTGCTTTCCGCCCCGGTACTTTCAAAATCTGCCCGCACGCGCATTTCACCTGCTTCCCGGCAGCAGACGCCGGAACCGCCAAAGTTTTCCCGCACTCGCATTTCAGAGTAGTTTTTTCTGGCGAGCTCGCTGCCGCCGACTGAGAGGGTACGCGAAAAGAATGTCCACACTTGCACTTTACAGTGCGTCCGCTTAGATCCTTGGCAGATTGCATCTTGTGATTGCAGGCTGGACAGACGATTTCCATGATGTTTCAGTGCGCGAATTTCTTTAGGGTTCAATAGGTGCCAATCCATCAGTCTAAACCAAGAATCCCGGAACTTCTATCTCCGCCTAAGGCGATTTAGGGCTTCCCGTTGGCGGCTAGCAAACGCAGCACTGCGACTCAACAGCTGCCGCGCTCGTCGAGACGGCAAGTCGTCGCATCGGACACTGCCTTGCCTGGCCGTCCGGTGTGAAGACTCGCACTGACAGAACGAAATGTTACGATCGGTTGCATGATGAAAAGCAAGGTAGGAAAAACCATTTTTCGAAATACTTCGACGAAACCCTATTTCGTAGAGAAACCGCTCGAACACCGGACTACTTTGGTTCAAAAGCGAGACTTGCTACATCCTATAAAGAATATTCTTGACGAATCCTAAATCGTGAAACTTTTCCGCCCTGGTCAATTTCCAAGAAGATGAGAAGGGCCGCACTTTTGAGTCTTGGACTCTGATTAAGCCGACGCAACTGATGTCGGAAAACGAAAAAAGGCGCCCTCTCAAAAGAGAAGACGCCCGTGGTGGGGAGATGCAGTTGGAACTATTGCGGTGAGGAATAAAGAAACACTGCGATCCCCCAAAATTCACGTCTCATCGTACGTGCCTGAGGCCTATGAGTCACCTGTCACGGATTCGTTCGTTTTACCCTTGTTGCCTTCTGTCTGGGCGACTGGCTTCTCCACGGACTCAGGCTTCTCCTCTGCTGCAGGCACATCTTCCGATTGATCCTTCTTTTCCGCTTCAAACGCTACTGGAGTAACTGGTGCGTCTGGCTGAGCGACCGGTTGCGCAAGAGAAGGTTTACCTTGTGGAAGCATTGGTATCAAGGCTTCGTACTCGACCGAGAGTAGAAAGAACCTGGCACCGGTGTATTGTGTTGAACTTAAGATCTTCACATTACTCTTAAGCAACAACTTCATTCCGTCCACGAGCTCATTTAGTTCAATCTGGAATGGACTACCGTCGCCGCTGTTGTCGGGCGTTCGGCTGTTCCAAAGTTGATCAATTCGATTGCGAAATGCAGCGTACTTGTTGGTACGCAAAATATGCGGCCAAATCAGCTTGCCGGTCGTAGGATCTACTTGCTCATCAGTAAGCTTGTCTGGCAGTGAAGCTTCGATGATTCGAGCCCACTGATCCTTGGTTGGTGGAAGCTCTCGATACTTCTCGCGATAAGCTCGATTGATCTCTTTGTTCTCAAAGTATGTCTTCACTCGAAGACCACTGTTTTCGATACTGCGTCGCAACGCCTCCTGGTAGTTGACGGCTGCAACTGAATCCAAATAGTTCTTCTGGCCTACCGCAGTGATGACTGAGGCGGAGCCTCTCAAGTAGCCTTCCGCTGCAGTGCTGGCGTGACGCTGATAACTCCAGTTGTTAATAGGTACGGCGACTTGCGCGGAAGCCGTAGAGCCAACCGCAACTAGCAGCCCGAAAGCGATTTTGAATGTTTTGGTAACCAACATCATTGAACTCCCCGAGTCTGCGTTGGCCTTGCCAACTGGTATTTTTTTTCCTGAGCGATTCGCGTGCCAAACCTTTCGTATGCTCACCTTTTTTTGTTCCCGCACCTCTTAAGCGTCTTTTAACGAGAAATGTTTCGCCCTACAAAAGTAAAATTGCCGTTTGATGTATCTACCGGACAGCCCTTTCAGAAGCAGTTTTGCACCTTTCTGAGACGGCGGTCTCATATTGAGATAGCCTGGCAGCGTTGGGTTCACTTGTCTATTCAAGCAACATTCCATGATCGTCCTCAGCACAGACGCTCCAATTTATTACCGGCCCTATGGCACAATTGGGTTGATGATCGCCTGTGTTGTGGTGTCAATCCTTGTTCCTACTGTGACCGATGATGTCGCACAGGCTCCAAACAACGAAAAGTGGGCAGAGGCCATCGTCCTGGTCAGCCAAGACAATGGTTGGAATGCGGAGGATTTTCGGATTGAGGGTGAGGATTCTGGGCCCTGGCTCGCCGCAGACAGTGATGCAGATCTAGTGAAAGTATTGCCAAGCAGCGGTGAAAAGACCTCTACCGGCAGTCTACGACTACGGCTTCATCCCGGCTCGTTCAACCCAATTCAATGGGCATGCAGCCCACTCATCCATGCCAACATTTACGAGTTAATTTTCAACTTGATCGCCCTGTGGGCTTTCGGCTTAATCATCGAAGGCAAAGTGGGGACACGTGGTTTCTTAGCTATCTTTTTCGGAATCGGAATCAGCCAAGCCGTCTTCACACAGATGTGCATGCTGTTCAGTTCGGGGCCGCCACTTTCCGGAGCGGAGACAACTGTGCTTGGACTGATTGGCGTTGCGGTTATTTGGGCGCCGAAGAACTGCGTCGAAGTCTGGCTCACCTGGTGGATTCCGCCATTCGATCTATCCATCCTGCTGTACGGATTCATTCAATTCGCTTTTGCTTTGCTAGTTGGATTCGAAAGTCTCCTCTACCTCAGTGGCTTCGGATTCGGACTATTGTTCGGAATGATTTGGTTGCGTCGCGAGTGGGTAGACTGTGAAGGATGGGACATCGTCAGCGTGATGAAGAACGAACACGATCAGCCAAATCGCAAACCCGAAGACCGCGAGGCGGAAAAGGAAGCTCAAGAGCTCGTCAGGAGTTCACTTGGCAACGAAGAGCAAAAGAAAGAAGCTGCTCAGCAACGTGCCAAACGCAAAGCCAAGTATCGCGCCAAGGTCCAAGACGACAAGACCGCCAAGGCCCGCAAGAAAGGTGAGATACCAGAAGAGGACTTAGTTCTCTCGCCAGAAGCAAGACTGGCCTTGATGCACGAGAACATTGAAGAGCTCATTCTCGATGGCAATTTTGAGACCGCTATCAAGATGATGGCGAAACTCGAACGCAATGACAAGAACATCCAGCTGTCTCAGCCCGCCCTGGCAAAACTACTTCGCGACTTATCCGCTGCAAGCGAATACAAGCGAGCTGTTCCTTACATGATTGAGCATGTCCAGCGATTCGACGTCCAGCGAATTCCACTCCAGCTCAACTTGGCCAAGATCTACTTGCACTTAGAACGCCCCAAGAAGGCTATCAATCTACTGCGACAACTCAACCGCGACGAACTCGATGACTCCGAACAAACCACTTGGAGCAACCTTTTGCAGATTGCCAAGCAGCAAGTGAACGAGGGAGTCATCGAAATTCGTGATGATTAGCCAGAGATCGACTATTTACCGATCTGCGACTTGAGATCGCTGGCTTTGTAGACTGTACCCAAAGCCTCTAATACCGCAGCAATATGAACAGATGTTGCTCGACCTTGCTTCTCACTGTGGTAGAAGTCCGCAGTCAGACTCTGGATGTTGCCGTCAAAGATGATGCCAACCAAACGCCCTTCGCGATCGACAACTGGTGAACCCGAGTTTCCGCCAATGATGTCAGCAGTGCACACAAAGTTAAATGGAGTGCTGGAAGCGATGCTATCTTTCGCATCGTGCCAACTCTCTGGCAACACCCAGTCTCCCTTTTTGTCATGAGCGATCTCGTGGTCAAAGGCACCTCCCATCGTTGTATTTGAGGCAATAAAGTCACCGTCCTCCGCGTAACCTTTCACTACGCCAAATGCCAGACGAAGCGTAAAGGTCGCGTCAGGATAAACGGATTCGCCTTCAGTCTTGAACTTGGCGTCTGCGATCTTGGCATACGCTTGTCGCTCCTGCTCACTCATTCGCTCGCTTGCCTCACGCAACTCACGGTACTCGGCATTCAGCGTTAAGGCGAGTTGAATCAAGGGATCTTTGCTCTTCTTGAGATCGGCCAACGACATCTTGGAAACTATCTTCCGCTCTTCAACGTCGAACATGCTCGTTCCACTGATGAGTTCAGCCGCACGATCGCGTGGACCTTTGCCATCCAACGCTTTTAATACGAGCTCATCGTTGCCCCCCCGAATCTCAGCGAATCGAGCAAGCTCGTCAGCGAGTTCCACTCGTTCTAGATCACCATAAAGCGGTGCGGGAGAGAACAGAGATTGCTCCAACGATTGGCGATTCGAATCACGGAACTCACGAAGTCGCTCCTCACTAGGCTTTTCATCTTCCATCACGAGCAAGACAAGATCTTCTGCGATTCCGTAGATGCTTCCCCGCAGGCTACCTGAGCGTCTCTGCATGGCGATACGCTCTTGCAAAACCTTTCGAATTGTCTTCCAGGGCTTGGCGCCGACAGCCGCCTGCAGCTCCTTCTCAGCTTCTCGCTTCTGCGGAATGTAGCCAGGAACTTGCAGTCCGGCCAACATACCCGTGTAAGCCTTTCGCGAGTTTTGAATGCCAAACAGGTTATCCTGCGCACGGCGTTTCTGCTCGGCACCACCAAGACCATACTGTTGCATCAGAATTTCTTTTCGTCGAAGCAAGTTAAGAACTCTGGGCATCCGATTATCGCGCTGGTACTCCAGCGCATCCGCTATCAGAATCCGCTGGGTGCGACCTGGATTACCGCTGATGAAAACCAGCTCTCCGTCCTTAGCACCGTCAGGATTCACTTCGAGGAAGTGTTCGATCTTTGCGGGCTTTCCGTCTTCGTAGACGCGAAAAATTGTCACGTCGAGGCAGTAACGGGGGTATTCAAAGTTGTCGGCGTCTCCACCGAAGAATGCTGTCTTCGCTTCCGGCGCCCAAACTAGTCGCACATCGGTGTACTTTTTGTAGCGATATAGGTGATAACGCCCGCCGCCATACAAAGTCACGACATCGCTACGGAGCCCGGTTTTCTCCGTAGACTCAGCCTCAATCTTCGCCATCTCAGCTTGTCGCTGGCGTCCTGCTTCCTCAGCATCCTTGGCATTGACCGCGGAGTTAACACGTTCTGTTACGTCTTCGATGGATACAAGCTGGTTGAGCTCGAGATCTGGAGCTTTCAGCTCTTGCTCGAATCCTTTAGCAAGGTACCCATCGGCAGCGATATTCTGATCAGCCGAAGAGAGCTTGTACAAGGTTTCGGCTGCAACGTGATGATTCGTCAACACCAGTCCGTTGCTGGAAATGAAGGAAGCGGAGCCGCCTGAATTGAATCGGACGCTGGAGAGCATCAAGTGCTCGCTCCAATCGTCCATCACTTCGAATCCGTGTTGCTTCTTCAAGTGCTCTTTTGGCAAGGCATTGTAGAGCCACATTCCTTCGTCAGCTTGGAGTGCTGTCGTGGGGATCACCCCAGCAAATAACCAACAATAAAAAAAGACCAGTTTGCGCATTGGAATCCCCAGTGATAATCGAGGCGTGAGATGAAGTTATTAGAACTAAATTACAGGAGGCACCTCCTATCATAGTGTTCTAGTGACTCCAGCCTAGGACGTGTGCTCAACTCTGGTTGTTATAATTCATAGCGAGCGGGCTAAGAGCCTTCAACTCAGCCAAGATGCCACCAACTTTGGAACAACAACTATGCTGGCAAAAGCGCGACTTACAGCCATGACTTGGATTGCAATCACTTGCACCTTTCTTTCCCACTGCCCTTCCAGCATGGCTCAGGATGAATCCATGAATCCGCCGATCGGAACGTATGACCGGCCGGGAAACAAAAAACAGTCTCGCAGTGTGACTTACGCAACGAACGGAATGGCAGCCACCAGCGATCTGCGAGCTACGCAAGCCGCGCTGAAGATCTTGCAAGCTGGCGGATCGGCAGTCGATGCTGCAATAGCCGCCAATGCAGTGCTGGGCGTCGTTGAGCCTATGAGCTGCGGTATTGGTGGCGACTTGTTCTCCATCTGCTGGTCTCCCAAAGACAGGAAACTGACCGGATTGAATGCCAGCGGTCGCTCTCCGCGTACGATCTCGATCGCAAAGCTTAAGGATCTTGATCCTGAGATGGAGTACATCCCAACTTTCGGACCTCTTGCTTGGTCTGTTCCAGGTTGCGTCTCCGGGTGGCACGATTTGCATCAACGATACGGCAAGTTGCCTTGGAAGGATATCTTTCAACCCGCCATTCGCCTCGCCGACGAAGGATTCCCAGTCGCTCCCGTCATCGCAGGCTATTGGAAAGCCGCTGAGTCACGCCTCAAAGAAACGCCCGAAGCAACCAATACTTTCTTGGTCAATGGCAAAGCTCCGCAAGCAGGCGACATCTTTCGGAACCCAAATCTTGCCGCCACCTACCGACGCATCGCAGAATTCGGATCAAAAGATTTCTACGAAGGCAAGATCGCGAAAGAAATAGTACGCTACAGCGATACCCAGGATAACAGTTTCTTGCGCAGTGAAGATTTAAAGATACATCGCAACGAGTGGGTGGAACCCGTCGGTACCAACTATCGTGGCTACGATGTGTGGGAACTTCCTCCGAACGGCCAAGGCATCGCTGCACTGCAGATCCTGAACCTGATCGAGCCGCATGATGTAAAAAGCATGGGGTGGGGCTCGCCTGAATGGTCGCACCTGTTCATCGAATCCAAGAAACTGGCCTTTGCTGATCGCGCGAAGTTCTACGCCGACATGAACATGGCTGATGTTCCGCTCGAGCCATTGATCTCCAAAGAATACGCCGCGGAGCGAGCGAAGCTGTTCGATCCCGACAAGGCTCTCGTGGGCGTTCCCGCTGGTGATCCGAAACTCGTCAATGGCGACACGATTTATCTCTGCGTGGTCGATAAAGATCGGAATTGCTGCTCCTTGATCCAAAGCAATTACTGGGGATTCGGCAGTGCTCGAGTCGCAGGCAACTTGGGCTTTGCGATTCAGAATCGAGGGTCTCTTTTCTCACTCGATCCCGAGCACCTGAATTGCCTCGAGCCGAAGAAGCGACCTTTTCATACCATCATCCCGGCAATGGTAACGCAGGATGACAAACCAATCTTCGTCTTTGGCGTGATGGGCGGCGACATGCAGCCTCAGGGGCATGCACAAGTTCTTGTCAATTGGATTGACTTTGGAATGAACATTCAGATGGCAGGTGATGCAGCACGCATTCGTCACGACGGCAGCGCAAAACCCACTGGCGTTCCAGAAGAAGAGAACGGCGGGACAGCGCTGTTGGAATCTGGTATTCCGGAGGCAACCGTCAAGGCACTTCAGGCAAAGGGACACACCACTTCGACCGGCGGAAGCTTTGGCGGCTACCAAGGTATTTTGATCGATTGGGAACGAGGCATCCTGCAGGGTGCCACGGAGGCGCGCAAGGACGGTGCTGCCTTGGGCTACTGATTGGAACCTCTTTCCAGTACAGCTTCAGAGTAGCGGTCTGTTGATCTTGCCAGCCGCATCGCCGTAAGGCGCCGGACGCTTACTGCTTCAACCAAATGAACCCGCATGTTGATCATGCTCTGCGGCTAAACTCAATCGCGAAACGCCAGTCAACGCGAGCATGTAAACGACTGGCATCAGCGGAGCTCGCATGCGCATGTTGCCCCAGTAAACACTGTGAATTGCGGTGAGCGTCAGCAGCAGCAGCAATCCAGGCAACCAAAGACGTAGATGCTTCCACCTGCTTTCCAGTTTTCCTTCCACTGTGTTCCTTCCAGCATTCCGCCAAATCCATACTTGCTGACACAAACTGACAGCCACCACCAGAAACCAAACCGAATACCAACCGCCAATCAACAACTTTTCCACGTTGCCTACTTCTCTCGGCCAAAGAGCCCAGAACCAAAACGCTCGATAAATGCAGCTCTTGCAAAACAACCACGGCTCGCTGGCAATCGTCACGCGGGCTGCTGCGTAAGCAACTTCATCATCTTTGAGCTCGGCAAAACCAATGGTTTGTGGAAAACCTGTCGACTGGCTGTCAGTCAATAGTTGATTCTCGGTTCGCCAATAGTCGAGAAGTGTCGCATCCTGTTCAGCTTCTGCCCGCTGCGCCCATCGCTGATGAAAAGGCTCGGCGTCCCAATCGCGAGAGGGCCCGTTCTGGCGAAAGTGCTCGTAAAGCATCGGATTGTTAGCCAACAGCAACGTGTATCCACCGTGGGTCGTCGCCCAGATCGGTTTGCCCAGCTGCGATTGATTTCTCCAAGTCCACGACAGAACACAAACAGCCACCAGCAGCGTTGCGAGAGCTGGCCCCATCAGTTTTGTTCGAATCGCTAGCGAAGATCTCCGCAGAGCCAAAATCAACCAAGCACCAATCAGCAGAACACACCAAGGCGCCGCAGTCGGCCTAGCAACGACCCCCAGACCCAGCACCAAACCAAGAGCGCCACCCCCAATCACCAAGGTAGTGGACGAGGTTACGAGTCCGGTGGCAGAGCCACCCTCATCCCCTCTTTCCTCTTCAACAGATTGCACTCTTAGCCACAACCACCACGCCAACATCGCCAGAAAAGCGGCAAGCGTCTCCGTCATCACCAGCTGACTGGCCCGGAGCAACAATGGATCGATTGCGACCGCCAAAGCCACCGACCATGCGACCAGCCCAAGCTGATGAGCAACAAGAAGCACCAGCACCACGGTCCCGACTCCAAGGAGCCAGTGAACCACGGCGACGCCCACCAGGCTTAAACCATCGGCGTCCACGAACCAGCTCAGCAACCAGGGATACAGCGGAGGACGAAAAGCAGTCGGTCGTGGTTCTTCCGCTCCCTCGTCGAGAAAACCAAAGATACCTGTTTCGGCCCAAGTTTCAGCAAGTACCCGATAAGAATCAGGATCTTGCTGCAGACTTTCCCCCGCAAACCCCATGAACACGCCGCGCGCGATCATGGCGGCAAAGATCACGACGAGGAATGGGACTAAGCTGGAACGACTGACCGAATACACGCTTGGTTACCGTGGAGTGCACCAGTGTGTGTCAAATCCGCTAGCAGCAACTCTCCCGCCATTCAGCTCTTCGATTCCCTTGCGAGCCGCTGCGATTTGCCTAGCGTCGCTTAGGCCTTCAATGCGAATATTGAATTCAACGCTTTCCTGAGGCCCGAGTGAAACCACCCTACCCTTCTCTTCTTCAAAGCTCCGCGGGTTTGGAAAACCAGTTCCGGGCTCCAATCCTGTCACAAAACCATCCTCTCGAGCAACCGTGTTCTTCCACTGGGTGAAAAAAGGCAGAGTATCTGTTTTGTAACGCACCGATACACCTTGACTATCTGCAGCATTGGCTACAACGGCTTGTGCCCAGCCTTGCTCATTGGCCTTGCCAGCGGAGAAGTAGACTTGCTCTTCATACCCGGCAACGGGACCAGGATACGTATTCCAAGTCTCCAGGTCCGAAGCCGCATGCGCATTGCGAGCCACTACTTTACTAGCTGAGACGTCGACCTTGCTACCCTCTTCCAACACGGGATCGCCAATGTTGATGTGATAGAGCATCTGCATTGTGGTTGGAGTGGCAGAAGCATTCAGAACAGTATCTGAGATTCCAATTGTGGGCTGGCCCATCGAGAAAACGTATTTCGCAGTCAACTGAAGATTGAATTGCAAGAAGCGGGTCTCGTGAACTTCGGCTTGCACCTCAAGTAATGAATGCTCCTCATCGACATTGATTTGAAGATTTCGCGCAGGCAAGTTCCCTATTCGACCATGCAATGGGAACAGTAAGGAACCGCTTTCATCGAAGTCAGGTGCTCCAAAACTACGAAGACCGCAGCGCACCATCAATTCATCAAAGCCATCCAACCAGCCGAGACCAGAACTTTCCTCAATCGCTACGAAATTCGGATGAACGGGACCTTGCACGGGTGAACTCCAACCCAAGGTTGTCCCGTCTACACTCGCTTTCCAAAGGCTCATACCGCGAGTCGGGCAAATCGCCGCCCGAACACGATCGCTTTGCACCAACAACAATTCCACACCTTCGCAGGCACCACCGCGCAGATTCAATCGCTGCACCATGAACTCACCACCTGCGGTCTTATGAGCTGAACCGCCTGCAAGCGGCTGTGAAAGATCAGGCGGACTCGAGGCGTTCTCAATCGTAGGCAGGCTGATTGCCATAGGAAAATTCCCTCTGGTTGAAATTGCGAAAGGAGCAGATCTGCGGATTCGGGACAAACCCTGAGGATTAGAGATTTTGATTCTGGGTCGAGCAAGCCAGCTACCGCTTGGGAGTTGGCGAAAACCCTATGAAAACACAGCTTCTACTTGTAACCGCTTCGTCCACGGAATAAAACAGGCGGTCCCCACTTTGTGGTGTTTCCTGCTAGTAAGGCGGGGCTTGAGTTCGTTTCAACGCCATTACGAATCGACTTCCTTCCCGCTCTACACCGCATCTTGCCATCCACACAGGTCCAACATGACTTATGCAAAATTGGACGAAGGCTTAGTCCAAAGCGATAACGTTGCATCCATTCTTGATTCCGCACTCGACGCCGGCGGAGGACTGCTGCGACTCACACCAACTTGGGTTCCGCGCAGCTTCTTGCACCCGGGACGCCGCATCCGTCTGAACCCCAGTCACCTCTACGCCTTCGGTGCTGAAAGAGGCGGGATCGACGAGCGTTGGTTTGCTAGTACGACGGAGGCTGCGAACGACGGCCGCGTATGGCACGAAGGCCTCAGCATGTGCCTTTTTGAAGGCCAGAAGTTCCTCTTGCGTGACGCCGTTTCGGAACTCGGCAATCGGCTAATCGGCGAAGCGACGTTCAGCAAGTACAACCGCTGGCCCGTGTACTCGAAGTTCTTTGACAACATGGGCCCGATTCCTCACCACATGCACCAGTCGGCCGAGGACGCCGCATTGGTTGGCCAGGAAGGAAAGCCGGAGAGCTATTACTTCTCGCCCCAATACAACAACGTCGACAACAACTTCTGCTACACCTTCATGGGCCTGGAACCCGGCACCACCAAAGAGCAACTCCGCAAGTGCTTAGAGAACTGGAACAAGGGTGACAACGGCATCCTCGACTTGAGCAAAGCCTATCGCCTAAAACGCGGCACCGGCTGGCTGATTCCTCCAGGCGTTCTGCATGCCCCGGGTTCGCTGTGCACCTATGAGCCTCAATGGGGCAGCGACGTATTCGGCATGTATCAGAACATCGTCGAAGGCCGTTATGTGCCCTGGGAGCTGCTCGTGAAGGACATGCCAGAGGACAAGCATCAAGACTTGGACTTTATCGTTGGCCAGCTCGACTGGGGAAAGAACGTCGATACGCACTTTAAGGACAATAACTACATCGAACCGATCGTCGACGAAGAAAAGAGTGGCGATGGCTATTTCGACAAGTGGATCGTTTATGGCTCGGTTGATGGCAAGCAACTCTTCACCGCGAAAGAGCTAACAATCGCGCCAGGTGCGAAATGCACTCTGCAAGATCCTGGTGCAAGTGGCTGGATCACGGTGCAAGGCAAAGGCAGCATGGGCTCACTCGCTCTGCAAACTCCAGCCATGATCGACTTTGGTGAAAACACCGAAGATGAAGTATTCATCAGCTACGAAGCTGCGATCGGCGGAGTCGAAATCCAAAACACTGGCTCGGAGCCCTTGGTCGGTCTGAGATATTTCGGCCCAGACTGCCACCCGAACATGCCCGCCAATGGCGCTTGGCGCGCAGCCCGCGGGTAGTCAGCCTCTGCTTGCGGAGGGACAGAGCCCTAGCGACGGAGAGGTCCTTCCTACCCCGCCCCAAGACTAACAAAACACAACAACCCATACACTGGAGTACAGAATGTCCCTCAAGATTCACAACGCGATGTGGCCCGGCTTGGTCGGCAAAGGTGACGACGAAGGTCAAGAGCCGCCAATCGGACTCGAGAAGATGCTGGACCTAACCGCCGCTGCCGACGTCGGTGGCCAAAAATACGAAGGTATCGACTATTTTCTCTTCCTACCTCATACCGATCCTGAAGCTTCCGACGACGATCTGAAGAAGATCGCCGACATGATCGCCAGCAAAGGATTTAAGGTCGGCTCCCTAGTCGCACCCGTTTGGCCTGGCACCGTCGGTGACTCCGCTATGGGCGACCAAGAGCAGAAGGACAAGTTCCTTTCCGCCGTGAAAATGGCTTGCCGCATTGCCGGTATCTTTAACGAGCATGGAGTTCGCGACTACGGTGTGATTCGTATCGACTCCGCCGAGTTCGGTGTCGAAGCTTGGAAAGCGGATGCGGCTGCCAACACCTCCAAGATCGCCGCCACATTCAAGGAAGCAGCCAAGATCGCTGCAGACAGCGGCGAGCGTCTCGCGGCCGAGGGCGAGATTTGCTGGGCAGGCATGCACAGCTGGAAAGACATGCTCGATTTGCTCGAAGAAGTCGGCATGCCAGAGTCGCTCGGATTCCAAGCTGACCTCGCACACACGTACTTGTACCTGATGGGCTACAACGCACCAGAACATGCGTTGCTCAAGGACGGCTACTCGGACGAAGAATTCTACGCCGCCTACGAGCAAATGACCGACAAGCTTCGTCCTTGGACGATTGACTTCCACGTCGCTCAGAACGACGGTGAAGTCCACGGCGCTGGCTCGCATGATAAGACAGGCAAGCACTGCCCCGCAGACGACCCCAACGGCAAGCTAGATATTGTCAAGTGTGCGGGCTACTGGCTCAAGGATTATGCAGACCGCGGCATCAAGCATATTTGCTGGGACGGCTGCATGTTCCCCAACGCCATGCTCGAAGACGGCAAAACCTGGAACACCATTTTGGACACGATGATCAAAGTGCGCGAAGCGCACAGTTAGCACAGTCAGTAAAGGCTTCGGTCTGTGAGGGTACGTACCTGCAACCCTACTGGTCCTCGCGAGAGTCCGGAGTAATGCGAGCGAACAGGAGCCCTCCCCGGCCTGACAGGCCGCCCCTCCTGCAAGCGAGAGGGTTAGAATGCCTCGCTCGGCTCCGCCCCCGCACAAGACAAAACACAAACCCAACCTAGGAATACAAACGTGAAAGAACTTCGTATTGGCATGATCGGCTATGGCTTCATGGGCAAGACTCACTCGAACGCCTATCTACAAGCCGCCAGGTTTTTCGATAGCGAACATAAACCTGTATTGAAAGCACTCTGTGCTCGCAACCAAGAAAAAGCCCAGCCCTTTGCGGATAACTGGGGATACGAGTCAGTCGAATCTGATTGGCGCGAGTTGCTAAAGCGCGATGACATCGACGCTGTCGACGTCTGCACGCCAAACAACCTGCACAAAGAAATTGCCATCGAAGCCGCCAAAGCTGGCAAGATGATCCTTTGCGAGAAGCCACTCGCAATGGATGCGGCTGAGGGCGAAGAAATGTGCCAAGCCGTCGAGGCCGCCGGTGTCGCTAACATGGTCTGGTACAACTACCGTCGCGTTCCTGCTGTTTCACTCGCGAAACAAATATTAGAATCCGGAAAACTCGGAAGGATCTTCCACTACCGGGCGAACTTTCTCCAAGACTGGACGATTAGCGCGGACGTGCCGCAAGGTGGCGCTGCGACTTGGCGTTTGGACGTCGAGGCAGCTGGCTCTGGCGTGACCGGTGACTTGTTGGCTCACTGTATTGACACCGCGATCTGGCTGAACGGTTCAATCAACAACGTCTCTGCCATGACCGAAACCTTCGTCAAAGAACGTGTTCACGCCGAAACCGGTGAGAAACAAGCCGTTGGCATCGACGATGCCTGTGCGTTCCTATGCCGATTTGACAATGGATCTATGGGGCTTTTTGAGTCCACACGATATGCTCGCGGCCACAAGGCTCTCTACACCTTGGAGATCAACGGTGAGCACGCCAGCATGCGATGGGACTTGCACGACCTGCACCGCCTAGAGTATTTCGACCACTCCGACGAAGGTATTGTTCGTGGCTGGCGAAGCGTTCACGTTTCCGACGGTGATCAGCCCTACATGGGCAACTGGTGGGTGCCCGGACTTCAGATAGGCTACGAGCACTCGTTTACCCACCAAGTCGCTGATTTCTTGAAGAGCTTGGACACCGGCGAGCCAGCCGCGCCAAGTTTCCGAGACGCGCTCGAGACCCAAAAAGTCTGCGATGCCGTCCTCAAGAGCGCCGCCGACAGCCGCTGGGAAAACGTTTAGAAAAGCCTTACAACATCAGCAATAGTGACGCTGTAACAACAAATATTCGAAAGCCGACGTTCGAAACCGGACGTTGGCTTTTCTTTTGAGCTTATCGCACAAATTCACACCCAAATAGCAGAGGAGAAATGCGATGATGGCCTGTCGATCTTGTGCGATCCTGAAATTCTCCGAAGTCGAAGGACTTCGACACCCTCTACTTGCGGAGGGCGTCGTGGTTGCCGCGCGTCACTCAACAACTCAACTTTGACTTAACAATGAACTTCCGTTTCGTCGCTCCACTGACCATCGTTTCTTGCTTGTGCCTAGCGTTTGACGCAATTGCACAAGACGAAAGCCTTCGTTCGACACCCGATTCTGAGTTCTACGGCAAGCCAACGACCTGTCGTGTCACGGAACGATTCGAGATTTACGATCCGCATCAACTGGAGGCACTACAGAAGGTCAAACGAATGGGCTTTGACCAAGTGATCTTGGATCGAGCGCCATTACACACTCTAGCAACACGCGTTGGCTTAGACGTAGTCATTGCCAACTGGTGGACGCCCAAAACAGAGGAGTCTGTTATCCGAGATTCGCTTGCGTTGTCGGAGAGGGTAGCTCCAGGGCGACTGCGCGGAATCAGCGTCATGGATGAACCGGAACGCAACGCGCCAGATACCCCCTTCGAGTTTTACATTGATCTCTACAAACGCCTAAAGCCAGAGACAAAGAAACTCTAGAACACGCGACTGGAGATTTCGTATTGGGGTCCGCTTTCAAGATGGGACCAGCGCTCTTACCACGAGTTCGCGAAGCTCTACAATGCTGCCGATGTGATACGCCTAATGCCTTATCCTGACCTGGGCGAAGAACCGCTCCGGGAAGTCTACTTAATGATGCGCCGAAGTGATCGAGCAATGGCGATGGCAGGTGTCGACATTCCAAAGCTCGTGATTCTGCAAACTTGGATCCTAGAGCCAAAGAACAA
>PKCQ01000492.1 GCA_002862265.1 Planctomycetaceae bacterium
GGGCCACAGCAGGCATAGCTGGACTGCTGCTTCCCGCAGGGTGGGTCTCGGCCTGGCCGGGTTGTACTTGATAGCATCGACCGGCAGGACTTTGAGCAGGCGGCCGCCCCGCGCCGCCCTCGTCCGCGCAGTCGAAGCCCCTGCTCGATTCCCCTCGCGCCGCGGCATTCCGCTCCGCCCAACCACTCCCTGCGGCATCCATAGGAAACGGCAAGGGCCGGAGGTTGGGCGTTCTGCGATGACAACATCTCCAGTCCTGTAGCGAATCACAGGTGCACCGTAGCGACAAAGTGAGGTAATCACAAGCTCTCGGAAAGCAGCCGAGCTGCTGTCCGCCAGAGCCGTATGATCCGTCTCGACCGGAAGTAGCTCAGCAATAAAGCTCGTTTCGATCACATGCAATCCTGGGCGAGCTGGCCAACCGAACCCCCAAGGACCGATCTCCGTTGCACCGCTGTGATCCACTACTTTCGCTTGCCAGAGCGATTCCATCCGGCTTCTCACTTCAGGTACGCTGCCACCTGACTCACCTGCCACAATCAATCGCTTGACCGGGAGGGCAGCAATATCAAAGTTCTCGCGTTCGGCAACTTCTGCCATGTGCAGAGCGTACGACGGCGTGCAGCAAAGGAGGGTAGCTCTGCTGGAACGCATGAATTCCAGTCGAGCAAGTGTGCTCAAGCCACCGCCAGGAATGACCATCGCTCCACGATCCACGCAAGCTTGATGAGCGCTCCAGAATCCGATGAACGGCCCGAACGAAAAGGCGAGAAAAACGCGATCTTCCACACCGATCTCAGCCGCCTCGAGCACGTGCTGCCAAGTGGAGGACCAGCAACGCCAGTCCAGTTCGGTATCAAGAATAGACAGCGGTTTTCCCGTCGTGCCACTCGTGCGATGCAAACGAGAGTACTCTTGGCTGGGATAACTGTGATGCGAGCTGATTCCATCTTTCGCTTCCGCGGCGCTGGCGACTAGCTCCTGTTTGCTGGTCATCGGTAGATTCGACAGATCATCGAGACTACTCAGTTGCAGGAAGTCACTTCCAAACTTCTGCTGATAGAACTTATTGCTCGGGAGGATCGCAGCCAGCTGACCGTTCAATTGCTTGAGCTGCCAGTCGCGGATCTGGTCTTCGCTCCATTGCCAACAATCACTAGGGCCAAGCGCTAAGTGTCTCTGCTGTGTCGCGTCCGGTCTTAAAGGCGTATGCGTCATGAGTTCAGACCAAAACGATGTTATCGCGGTGAATCACTTCCTCGTAAGGGCAGTGTCCTAGCTTTTCGGCAATGGCTTCCGACTTCAGTCCAATGATCTTTTGAAGTTCGTCAGCAGAATAGTTAGTGAGTCCGCGAGCGAACTCGTTTCCGTCAGCATCGCAGATGGAAAGTACATCTCCTTTGTGAAAGCTGCCTTCGTATCTTAAGATCCCGATGGCCAGCAAGCTCGGGCCATTCTTCTTAAGCGCTTGGGTGGCCCCAGAATCACAATGCACGGCTCCTGCAACTTGAGCCGAAAAACCAATCCAACGTTTCTTTGGAGCTAGGCCCCGCGACTGAGGCAGGAACAGAGTCCCGATCTCCTCTCCCTCGAGAACGCGTTTCAAAACATCAGGCGTTCGGCCTCCTGCGATGATGACGGGGGCCCCGCTGCGTGTCGCAAAATGAGCCGCCTTGAGTTTGCTGTACATCCCGCCTTTGCCAACACCGCCTGAAGTGTCGGCCGCGAGGGCGAGAATCGAATCGTTGACTGTTTCTATTTCTCGCAAAACCATTGCGTCGCTATCTTCGCCAGGTCTCGCCGAATATACCCCGTCCACGTCGCTAAGAATGATCAGGGCAGGGCGGGCGAAAAGTCCGGCGACCATCGCGGCCAGCCGGTCGTTGTCACCGAAAGTCGTAAGCAACTCGTCTACGGAAACGGAATCATTCTCGTTGATGATCGGAATGGTGCCGATCTTTAACAGCGTGCGCAGCGTGTTGCGAAGATTCAAGTACCGCGTACGGTCATCGATGTCGTCGGCGGTCAATAATACTTGAGCTGCATGTCGCGAATGCCGAGAAAAGTGCTGTTCATAGGTTTGGATTAAGTGAGCTTGCCCTACCGATGCGACCGCTTGAAGGCGGGCTAAGTCCTTGGGCCGCTCTGCCATCGCAAGCCTTGCCATGCCAGCCGCAACGGCACCACTGCTAACCAAGACGACTTCATGCTGCTCCGAAAGCAGCGAAAGCTGAGTTGCCAGAGAGGTAATTTGCGCGACATCGAGCTTACCATCTTCAGTTGACAGTACGCGTGAGCCAACTTTAACCACTAAGGTATCGCAAGCGGCAAGCAATTCTTTTCGAGATGATAAAACTTGCGATTCCATGAAGTCTTTGAATTATCGTACTAGATTCAGACTAGGCAAATTGAGTGGCAAGAAGCTGGAATAGTAAAGCAGTTTGGACACATTTACTGCACTGCCGGGTGACAAGATATGCGGAGCATCGGTATTTTACCGAGGCTGGGCCCGCAAGGTTGTGTCCAGCCCACCAAGCGATTGTGTCAACTATTTGCTGATTGTGAAGACGTGGCTACACTATCATAGTCCTCCCGCTTCAGCACCGAGTCTACCGGAGCACAATTGGATGAGCGAGCGGCCTAGATCAACTTCCGGACGAAGTTTGTTGATGGCAAGATCGTTGGCCTTCCTATTTCGCACCAGGGACAGTAGACGAGCTACCTTCTGAAAACAGGTTCAGAAACTTCTCATGAGCGAACTTCATCATGAGTGCGGCTTTGCCGCGATCTATCACTTGGACAGTGGCAATCTCGACATTCAAAATCTTGGGCAACTTATCCGATGTGAGGCAGAACTATGTGTGGCCTAGTTGGAATTGTTGCAAAGCAAGAAGTCGCCCCTGAAATCTACGATGCTTTGACTGTTCTGCAGCATCGCGGACAAGACGCAGCTGGGATGATGACCTGCTCCGGTGACCGTGTGAATCAACGAAAGAGCGTGGGTCTCGTCCGAGATGTTTTTCGGCAGCAGCACATCTCTCGCTTGCAAGGGAAGATCGGCGTCGGGCACATTCGCTACCCGACTGCAGGAAGCGGTGGAGCAGCCAACGCACAGCCTTTCTACGTCAACACTCCATACGGCATCGCGCTCGCTCATAACGGTAATCTCACCAACTCTCTTCAACTCCGCGATGAGCTGTTTGAAACCGAGATGCGACATCTGAATACGGATTCAGATTCGGAAGTCCTACTAAACGTATTTGCTCGAGAACTACATGATCGTGGACAGCTGCAGGCGTCTCCTGAAGACATCTTTGCCGCTGTCTCCGCAGTACACCGTCGCTGTAGCGGTGGTTACGCTGCCGTCGCCATGATCGTTAATCACGGCATCGTTGCTTTTCGCGACCCCTGGGGCATACGGCCACTGGTGGTGGGCTACCGCGGTGAGGGCAAGGATCGTGAGTACATGGTTGCGTCAGAGAGTGTCGCGCTAGACGTTCTAGGTTTCACCTTGCTTTCCGATGTCGCGCCGGGTGAGGCAATATTGATTGATCAGGCGCGAAAACTGCACCGACATCAGTGCGCATCGGAAACATCGCTCAACCCTTGTATTTTCGAGCACGTCTACTTTGCTCGCCCCGATAGCATGCTCGATGAGATTTCGGTTTACAAAACAAGGAAACGTCAGGGAGAAGCACTGGCCCGCAAGATTCAACGGCTGAGACCTGATCACGATATCGACGTGGTCATCCCTATTCCTGATAGCAGTCGAACTGCTGGCCTTTCCTTGGCTCAGACACTGGGTCTTAAGTATCACGAAGCGTTCGTGAAGAATCGTTACATCGGGCGCACGTTTATCATGCCCGGACAGAAAGAGCGAAGAAAGTCCGTACGCCAGAAACTCAACCCCATTCGGCTCGAGTTCGAAGGCAAGAACGTCATGTTGGTGGACGACTCGATCGTCCGCGGAACCACTTGCAGAGAGATCATTCAGATGGCGCGCGACGCTGGCGCGAATCGAGTCTATCTCGCCTCAGCTGCGCCTCCTGTTCGTTTCCCGAACGTCTACGGGATTGACATGCCGTCGCCAAGTGAACTCATCGCACACGGACGTACCGAAGAGCAAGTTGGCACATTGATCGGTGCTGACTGGCTAGTCTACCAAGATCTCGACGAACTCGTACGATGCTCTCGAGAAGGAAACCCAGATGTGGATAGTTTCGAATGCTCGGTGTTCGACGGCAATTATGTCACTGGTGACGTTAATACCGCTTACCTTGAGTCCATCGACGCTGAGCGAAACGATGACGCCAAGGAACAGCAGCGCTCTGCCGTTGAAAGCGACGGTGTCGTGGTGGGGATTTACAACGACGTATCCGAGGCAAGCTGACCTACTAGCTCCCGCCGAATATCTTAGACGAGCACGCATCGTTGCTTAACGCCCAGTCGCAGGGGCGTGTTTGGTGAGGACGCCGCTCTTATAGACTCGCTTGCCCGTCATGCTCGTACTCAAGGACTCAATGGTTCGCGGGTCCAGCTTGCTTTGAGGGCGAACCACCGGTCACTGCGTCATGGCATAGGTAACGATGTTGATTCCGAAGGGATAAGAATGTTTCACGGAGAAGAGCTCAAAGAAATCGGGGTGCTCCCCCTCACGTTCCCAACCATCGCCAATATCGTTGTTGTGGCAGACGATGCCCACCATTCGTCGGTTTTGATCAAAGTAAGCTAAGAAGTGCGGCTTGCGATCACCTGTATCACCCTCGTGCGAATACTCGTAGCGGTCTCCATTTCGCCAAGTCAAATAGTCCGTGACCTGCGGCAAAGCCTTAAGATCATAAACAGTGTGAAACACCGGGTGATCAATACTTAGCTCAACGGGGGTCGCGTAGGGTAGCACCTTCTTCATTTCTTCCAGCACTCGGTCTCTGCTCTTAATTCCCCAGAGGTCATCCATCATGAAGAAACCACCGTTCTCCAAGTAGCGGCGAAAACCTGCTTGTTCGGCTTTGCTGAGCCGCATGTACTGAACGCCGGCAAGGTAGACAAACGGATAATCGAGCAACTCTGGTTCGGTCAAACGCACCACGGCAGCGTCTGGATTCACATGCATCGATGTTAATTGCTGCAGACGCATGGAGAAGTGAATATCTGCATCTGGAAAATCGTTGTTCCAACGATCGAACCAGCCGAAAGGACCATCCGAGTCATATTGGACTCGGGCGAACGTAAAAACGTCTTTCTCAAAATCTTGTGGAGATTCCCAAGTCGGATAGCTGCTTCGATCGTAATTGCGGCCGACGCCGGGATTGCCATCTCGAAATCCTCGACCAACTCTCCCGCCGCCACCAGGCCACCCGCCAATCTGTGCGAGGCCGATCGCCCCGAACAGCAGCATGCAAAATGCAATGGCTGTAACTCGAGTGAATCGCAACATAAGTAGCGAGGGCACAGGTAACTTCCTCTGAGGTGCAAAGTGAACCAACACGGTCCATGATAGTACCTGAGCCAAGTTCTGGCGAATTGCAACTTCGCCGTTAGAATATGCTGAAATAGGCAAACCTCTCTAGCTCGTTATAAACCGAATCTTCGGTCTGACTCACGAGACTCCTACGACTGGCTGACGACAGACTTCTCTACCGCTCAATGCCCGCAAATGGCTGGATTTCTGCGGAACGATAGACGAAGACGATAGGTGCATCAGTCTGGATGGATCCTGGCCTGCATGTTGCCTGAGCCGCTCATAGGTGATTGGACACCTTCGGCCGCTCGTTCATGTTGTCGGATTATCAGGATCCAGTCATGTTTCACACTCTCGCCTGGCGTTGGCCTTTTCTAGCTCTCTTCCTCGCAGTCCTGTTCTGGATCGGTCGCCACTACACAATCGGCGGCATCGAACACTTGCATCTGAAGCCACGTGAAACCGCCGTGGCTCAAGCTCCTCCCGCCTCTCCACCTGCCGACCCTACGTATACTTCATTGTTTGATTGGGATCCCGTAAGTGCAAACAGGCCAGAAGGCTTCCTTGACTTGCCCTTCGACGGCTCGAAGCCAAGTGTCAACCCAACCCCCACTCCAGGCGATTTGCAAACTGATGACTTCCAGTGGCAAGGCAAGTTGTCGTTGGGGGAGAAGCTGTCGATGTGGCAAGCAAAAACATCTGGGAACCCGCTCACAAGCGCGACGCTGGCCGCCGACACTGATACTCGCGCTCCTTCGTCGGCCCCCATTCCGTTGCCGTCGCACTTCCGATTGGGCACAACAGGTGATGCAGGTTCAAGCTCGGGGCACATCGCTCGAGCGACAGTGAGTACTGGATTTAGGGCTGAAGCAACGCAACCCGTTGCGACTCTCCGCAGTGAAACTGCTGCGGCCCGCACCGATGATGATCCTGACGGATCCGAGCCGATGAAACAAGCCTTGGCACGTACGAATCGCATTCGAATAGGTAGCTTCAACTTCGGATCACTGAGCCCGAGTAAACTGTCGAAGCCACAAGCGACCATGGTAATCGTGAGCTTGTTGCAGGAGTTCGACTTAGTGGCACTCCAAGGCGTTCAAAGTGATCGCGACGATTTGCTCCCGATCTTGGTCGACAAGCTAAACGCGACAGGGCGCAAGTATGATTTCTTAATCGGCCCCCGCGTCGGCCGCGTAAACAAGCTGCAGTTTGCGATGATCTTCGACACCGAGAGATTGGAAACGGATCGTTATCAGTTGTATACGGTGAAAGACCCCGAAGATCTCGTGGAATACGAGCCCCTTGTCGGCTGGTTCCGTTGCAAAGGAGTGGCCAACAAGGAAGCTTTCACTTTTTCCTTGATCAATGTGATGCTCGATTGTGATCTAGCCAGCAGCGAACAGGCCATGCTGCCTTCCTTGATCGAAGCTGTGCAGCGCGATGGACGCAACGAGGATGACTGGATTGTGGCTGGTGGAATTGGCGGCAGCATTCAGCGATTAAATTTCTTGGACCGGCGCTCCGTTCGATTTGCGGTTCGTGATATCCCGACCAACCTGGAAGGCACTCAGCAGTTCGACAGCATCTTTTTCTCCTCCGCCGCAACAGCTGAGTACACTGGCCGAAGCGGTGCAACAGACTTTCTTCGCAAGCTCAATCTTTCAATGGAACAAGCAATTGAAGTAAGTCCATTCATCCCCGTATGGGCAGAATTCTCTACCGTCGAAGGCTTCGAGCCTGGTCGGGTTTCAGTCAACTGATCTCTCCAATCCTGAAAGTTGATGAAGAAAATTTTGCAGCGGGAGTCGTCAAGACTTTCGGCAAACCCATCTCCAAATAACGAACAAGGAACACTGAAGCCTGAAGGATTACCTAAATGGGGCTCTTAATATTCCCCCCCAGTTATGGGTGGAGGGTGCTCTATCGCGAGTCTAAAACTGGTTCCGCAAAAACGCCCCCAAAAACGCCCTAAGTCATAGGGAGCGATCGGGCTTTGAACAGACGAACCGGTTAGCAGAGCTCCGCGCCCCAACCTCCGGTGTCGTTCTTTCCAAGAACGTCAACGCAGGCGACGTTCGCCGACCCGGCCAGGCGATATTGGAGTTGGCCGAGCAGCGAGACTTGTACTTCGAAGCTGATGTCCCGCTGCTGAGATAGGCGGCCTCACTGTTGGGCAGAGCGTGAAGCTCACGTTCGATGCCTTTGACTTCCAACGCTATGGGATTGTGACTGGCCACGTTGACTTCATCGCCCCCGACTCAAGTGCAGGCTTCGAAAATGAGGATGTCCATTGGCTCCAGGTACATCTGAGTTCAAACGCAATGAGACGCAAAAACTTGCAAGGCGACATCAAGCTAGGCATTACCGACACGGCTGAAATCGTGAATCGCAGTGAAAGCATTTTGACCTTCATGGCACCTTAGATCCGGCACACACTCAGCCTGAATTGAGTCCTATATCAGAGTAGGCCTGGAAGCTAGCCGTGAATCACCGGGCAAACATCAAACCACTGGCGGCCGTCTTTCTGAATCCACTCCGATCCTGCTTCGGGTCCCCAACCCCCAACTTGGTAAGAATTCATCGGAGGCGCCGCGGGACTACGCCAGGCTGCCAGAATCGGATCAATGATCTGCCAAGCCAGCTCCACTTCGTCGCTGCGAGCAAACAAGCTGGCGTCGCCTTCAAGCGCATCTTGCAGTAGACGCTGGTACGCATCCGGCAAGGATCCGCCGGAATCAAACCGGAAGTCGAGCGAACTCTGACGCAGCTGCATTTCCTGATCAGGCACCTTCGATTGGAAGTGCATTTGAATGCCTTCCGCTGGCTGGATCTGAATTACCAGTCGATTTGCTTGCGGCAAGGACTTCTGGCCTGAAAATAGTAAGTGCGGAGGGTGATGAAACTCGATGACGATTTGTGTCGTTCGGCAACTCATACCTTTGCCACTTCGCAGATAGAAAGGCACACCCTTCCAGCGCCAGTTGTCGATGTGCAACTTCATCGCAGCAAAGGTCTCAGTCTCGCTTGCAGGATCGACACCTTCCTCCGCACGATAGCCTTCATACTGGGCTCGAACTCCACATTCCGCAAAATCGCTGCCCTGCAGCTTGCGCACTGCTCGCAGGACCTTCACCTTTTCATCCCGCACGCTAGTTGCGTCGTATTTCACTGGCGCTTCCATAGCGGTGATCATCATCAGTTGGAAGATGTGATTTTGGAACATGTCCCGAAGGATACCCGACTTGTCGTAGTAATCCCCACGACGCCCGACAATGACTTCCTCCGCGACCGTGATCTGCACATGATCGATGTAGTTGCGATTCCAAAGCGGCTCGAAGATGGTGTTGCCGAAACGTAGGACCATCATATTTTGGACGGTTTCCTTGCCCAAATAATGATCGATTCGATACACCTGATCCTCACGCCACACCCTGTAGATGGAACTGTTCAGGTTCTGAGCCGTAGAGAGATCCGTTCCGAAAGGCTTCTCAATGACGATGCGTCTCGCACCATGACTGTCGTCAGCTAATCCGGCCGCACCAAGCTGTGCTGCGGCTTCGGCGTACAACTGTGGCATCGTCGCAACGTAGTAGACTCGGTCAGCATTCGCTCCGCCTTCTAGCTGCTCTAGGCGCGTTCGCAAAGCTTGGAAATCTTCGGCAGCTTTGATGTCGCCGGGGCTGTAGTGCACTTTCGCGGCGAACTGAATCCAAGACTCGCTCGAGAACTCGTCGCCAACAAACTTGGCGGTCGTTTCAGCCAGTTGTTTGCGCCAGCCCTCGTCATCAAACTTACTCCGCGCCACGCCGACGATCCGTGTGTTCTCTGGCAAGCGGCCTCGCAGGTGCAAGCGATAGAGCGCTGGAATTAGCTTGCGACTGGTCAAGTCTCCGGAAGCCCCGAAGATCACCATCGTGTGAGCACCAACCGCATTCATAACTGATTCCTAGAGGTCAAGAATTCGAGAGAGTCCTATTAAGCCAAACGCGAATACGTCTTTCTGTGCATTCTGTCCCCCGCCCGCAAACGGGAAGGTCGGACGGACCAATGCCAGGGAGGGCTCTCCCCGAAAAGGTATCAGACGCAGATCGCTAGTTGCCAACCGCTAACGGCTCTTCGTTAGCTAGAGGGTTGCTTTCGCAGATCTAACCACTCGGAGTGGAACGTACCTTCGCGATCGAGCCGCTTGTAGGTGTGTGCACCAAAGTAATCGCGCTGAGCTTGCAGCAAGTTCGCTGGCAGTCGCTCGCGACGGTAGCTGTCGTAGTATCCCAAAGCCGCAGAAAACGCTGGAGTCGGAACGCCAAGTTGCGTGGCTGCCATGATGACTGCTCGCCAAGCCGCTTGACTGTCGTCGATGATCTTTTTGAAGTAAGGGTACAACAATAAGTTCTCAAGATCAGGCTGCTGGTCGAAAGCTTCCTTGATGCGATCCAAGAACTGAGCACGAATGATGCAACCGCCACGCCACAGCAAAGCGCAGTCACCGTAGTTTAGATCCCACCCGTGCTCCTTGCTGGCCGCCTGCAATTGCACAAAGCCTTGAGCGTAACTACAGATCTTCGAAGCGTACAATGCTTGACGCACCGCCTCAACGAACGCCGCTTTGTTACCTACCAAGCTTGATGTTGCCGATGCGAACTCTGGATTGTCGCCCTCGGCTGGACCTAGCAGAACTTTGCTGGCACGTGTGCGAGCATCCTTCACCGCTGACAATCCACGAGCATACACAGCGGTGGTAACTAGAGTGGAAGGTACACCCAAATCGAGAGCCAGCTGGCTCATCCACTTGCCCGTTCCCTTCGCACCCGCTGTATCCATGATTTGATCAACCAAGAATCCGTCTGCTCCGGGCTGATCGTCTTTCGCACTGAAGATGTCGCGAGTGATCTCGATCAAGTAGCTCTGAAGCTCTCCGTTGTTCCAGTCTTCGAAGACATCATAGAGCTCGTCATTACTCAGCCCAGCGACTTCCTTCAGAATCTGATACGCCTCGCAGATCAACTGCATATCTCCGTACTCGATGCCGTTGTGCACCATTTTCACGTAATGACCAGCACCACGCGGTCCGACCCATTCGCAACATGGGATATCGTTGTTGGGCCCAACTTTGGCACTGATGCCTTGGAAGATATCTTTCACCAGTGGCCATGCTTCCTTTGATCCACCTGGCATCAGACTCGGGCCCTTCAAAGCACCCTCTTCACCACCAGAAACACCGCAACCAACGAACAGCATGCCTTTCTCTTCGACATACTTTGTTCGGCGTTCGGTGTTCGTGTAATGTTCGTTCCCGCCATCGATGATCACATCGCCTGGCTCTAAGTGTGGTAGCAAGGCTTCGATGATGGCGTCCACAGCTGGGCCGGCCTTAACCAGAGTCATGACCAGACGCGGCTTCTTGAGTGAGGCGACTAGTTCTTCGATCGTGTGACAGCCCACAAAATTCTTGCCTGCGGCGCGACCGTTGACCAAGTTGTCGACCTTCTCTGTAGTGCGATTGTAGACCGCGATGCGATTGCCTCGGCTCTCCACGTTCAGCGCCAAGTTTTCTCCCATCACGGCCAGGCCGATTAGTCCAAAATCACACTTCTCACTCATCTCGATCACTCTCTTTTGTGCTTAAGGAAGGCTGGGAACGAACCAGCAAATTGTCTGTTTCTCGTATCGGTGGCATCCTGCCCACTTCTGTACTTGAGGCTTCCTGCCCGCGTCTTACCAATCTGCCGCCGCAGTATCGGAACGGTGGCAGCCTGCCTCCAATTGCAAAACGGAACACGCCGACGCCGCAATCGAAGACGAGCCTCGAGTCCGCAGCAGCAAGAGTTTCACCCTGTTTTTGCATAGCTGAACAGCTTGGCAGAGGGATAGTTTTTGGTCAACTACGTCGGAGAGCCTAGGCCGCGCAAGCAAAGTGGATTCACCACTCCAGCAAACGGTCTCGTGAAAAGCACACCCTGTTATAGGTCTCGTGTCACCGCGTCACAGTTCCACGCTCCAAATCACACTCCTTCTGCGGCCAAGCGCCCAGAATGGCTTGCTGCGACAACCCGAAGGCGCGGAAAACTACCCCGGTAAGCTGGAATGTCGTGAAAAGCGGCCGATACCATGAGCCCAAGATCTGATCGAGGCTACACCGCTTCCTAGCCGATTGGAACGGTCTGGACTCGGGTATGGAACCGAAGGGCGCGTCCACTTCGTTCCAGCCCACCCGATTAGCCTCGAAGACTCCATCAACACGACGGGCCGAAGGCATTCATGGCTTAGCAAAATCCTCTTTTTTCCCTCAGTTCTAGCAAAGTAACGAGCCGCCCCATCCGATACAATCGGTACAGACAGCCTTGACGGAAAATGTTCGCACACGTAGAACTTTTAGCCTGAAAAGCCCCGCTACATCCTAAATGCCCAGCCTCCTATTGAGTCGGCGATTCCATCCGACAGATATTTAATGCTGTAGACCGAACACAAAAGAAGGCGTCGTAGCCAAGTGGCTAAGGCAGTGGATTGCAAATCCATTATGCGCGGGTTCGACTCCCGCCGACGCCTCTCTTTTTCTTCTCGTGAATGGTAACCGATCGCGGCGCCATTCGTCGTCTCTCCTTACCAAAGTTAATGGTCGAAGTTACGAGACCATCAGCATACGCCAACGCCAGCTACATAGACTTTACTCACAGCAGCTAAAGCCGCGGTCTGGCTTTGCCAAGCGAGAATCGCAAACACGACACCCGTCTTGACTCAAAAAAGAAATCAATAAGACCGCTGAGTTACCGCAATCGCCCGAGCCGCTAATATCGCGGAGGTATTCGTGACTCTCAGAAACTCGTCGTAAGCAGTAGCACTGCGTCGCTCATCAGACATTATTTGATTTCTTCCCGCTGCAACTTTCCATCTCCATCGCGATCCAGTTTTCCGAAACGCTTGTTCAGGGCTGGCACGTCGCGGCCCTTCGGATTGCCGATGAATTCTTTGAGCGTAACGGCCCGTCAGGCATGCCGCGCGACTCGGCGAGCATATGGCAACTGTGACGAAAGCGTTTTCGAATCGTCTTCCCGATGCGCAGATTCGATCCAGACTTGGTGTTTTAATCCTTGCGTTGCCAGCCGCTGAAAGGCAATCCCATCGGCCAGCGTCCGTAAGTATGAACACAATGTTGGGCTTGGATGCGCCTCGCGTTTTCGGTTGGGCATGCGTAAAGTTCTCTGCAAGCTGAAGAGAGGCGATGCAAGCAAGTAGCAGCGAAAGGGATTTGTTGAGCATCATCGTATTTTGGTGAAGGATGATTCAGATGGGGAATTTCAACCGATCGTCTTAGCTACTTTTCCCTACGCATCATGTTCTTGAGGAAGAACCGAAAAAGAGGTAACGCAAAGCCGTCGGTCAAAAGAGCATCCTGGGAAGGCGGTCAGACACCCATGAACTTAAAAATTTAGCATTGCTTGTCAAAGTCTTCTCGCTCCTTTTCAGAGCTTGTATTCGGGCTATTTCTCCTCGGACTAGTACCTGTGATGGCGATCGGATGAGGTTCCTCAATACGAGTAAAAAAAATCCCTGGCTGGGAAAGGACGTAGACCGCACGGAGGAATTCGTGCGAATGCTCGAACAAACGCAGCGATATCGCTTTGCGTACTTGATGAGTCTGAAGAATAACCGTGAAGTCACAGAAGAACTCATTCAAGAAACGAATTTGGTCCTGTGGCGCGAGTTCGAAAACTCTGAACCCGGGACGAAATTCACTCGTTGTCTTTCGCAAAACACAAGAGTCGCAACAAGGTGGCCTAGTTCATGCTTTCGCTAGCTCGCGTCAGGAAAGCCTGCCAGGACCGATTCTCAGGCTGTGGAAGTGGCTGCGGTCTGCCCCTAGAAGCCCGTCTTTAGGAGGTCGCTATCCCAACCCGAAGCATCAGCGAGGCAACGGACCAATGCGATGCTTTTTGAAGTTGAGATTGTCGAAGCGAATCTTCTTATAGGCCGGACGCAGCTCACGCCGTGAAGCCACCTTAGTTGAACAAAATCAAGCGGAGCCTGAACTCACTGTTGCTACTTGGTCTTCAGAACAGCAAACCGACCTTCGGAGCCAACAGCAAAAATCTCCTTGCCAACCTTGGACAAGGCGTGAAAACCGGCGTCGCTAAATTGCTCCCAATTTTCGCCGTCCTTCGAGTAGTCGCTGCCGGTCGGGCCAGTGGCGATCCAAGTCCCGTCGTCGAGGCAGACAACGGCCGAGCGGAACTTCGCGGGTGGTGACTTGGCCGCACGCCAAGTCTCTCCGCTGTCACGACTAACAGCAGCCGTTAGAGGCGAACGCTTTCCCAGGCGATAGTCACCACCAACAGCGACCACTGTTTTGCCAGAAGCCGCAAGCGAAAAGATGCCTTGCTCTTGTCTGCTGGGAATCGGAACGCTCGAGGCAGACCAAGCTTGATTCCAGCCACCACGCCAGTGCACTCGACTCTCTTTTTCCTTGCCGCCACCAGTGCCAATCCAAACCTTGCCGCCTGGCCCGATGATCATCGAAGAGTCGCTAGCAGCAAAGCCAGCTTCGCCTTCTCGTATTTTAGGAAGTCCGGTGACTTCTTGCCAAGTTCCGCCACCATCCTCGGTTTCAACCACCAGTAAGGTGTCGTCCACCGGATCGCCGAAAGCGATCCCTCGTGTCCCCCAAAACGCCAGGCCATCAAAGAAAGCTTTCTCCGATGCATTGCGGTAGACTTCGCGCCATGATTCGCCGCCATCCGCGGTTCGTAGAATAACGGCCGGTGTTCCTGCGCTGGCAATACAAGCTTCGCTTTCACTCCAAGCGTGAATCGAGCGAAACTGCAGCTTGCCCAGGTTAGGACTCGCATCCGTCCAGCTTGATCCGCCATCAGTTGATCGTAATACCGTTGAGTTCGCACCTGCAATCCAGACAACCTTGTCCGATACGGCGTGCATACCGCGAAAGCTAACTTTGGAGCCAGTCGGGCCGAGTTCCCAAGAAAGTTCTTTTTGTGCGGAAGCAGATGTAGCCGCAAGTGTGGCAAGGGAAAAGAAGATTGCGGAGCGGATCATGGGAAGCAAGTGAGAGCAGGAATCAAGAAGGACGGAGTGGACTTACTACTGAGTTACAGTGCGGAGAAATTCTGGCGAATCCCACTACGTTTAAGAGGTGAGTTTTTCGAAGATCTCACGCTGCTCAATCATGGCTTTGACTTTGTCGGCTGGATTGGTGCGAGCTTCGAGCAAGATCCAACCTGAGTAATCCATCTTGGTGAACAGTTTGATTAGCTTTGGATACGGATAATTGCCAACGTTCATCTCGCGAATATGGACCGTGTCGCCAAAACGGTCTTTGACCATATTGAAGTTCCCTTCGAGACCATCACCTTCAAGATCCTGGTTATTGCAGTTCCAGCAGACATAGACGTTCGGGTGATCCGCGACTTCAAAAATGTCACGTATCACTGGCAAGTCGCTTGTTCCCTTGCCGTGGACCTCGACTCGAATCTTCTGGCCGAAACCTTCGCCATACTCCGCAACTTCGTTAAGTGATCTGCCAATCTGTTCGATCGTTTTCTTCTTGTCGCCAGCCTTTGGAAAACCATTGGGTTTGACTTTCACACCCGTGCCGCCGCAGTCGTGCATCAGCTGGATGAACTCTTTCGTCTGCTCGATATTCGCCTTTAGCTTGGCTGGATCATCCGAGTGATATTCGCAATTAGAACCGTAGCCGACAAGTTCTACTTTGGAATCACGAAAACGCTTGCGAATTTCTTTGCGTTGCTTCGCATTCAATGAAGGTTCGACTCCATGTTTGTGCTGTGTTCGAACCTCAACGCCCCAGAACTCTGCCTTCTCGCAGTTGGTTATCAGCTCCTCCAGATTCATGTCCTTACCCCACAGATAAGTCACTAAGCCCATGAACATGCGACTCTGGGGTGACGAAGTCGCGGCGCTGCCCAGACGTGGGAGCGAGGCCGCTGCAACGGTGGCGGCACTGGCTTGTAGGATCGTTCGACGATTTGGAGAGGAGGGGTTCATGGCCGGAATCTTTTTACGAAGTGTTAGGGGGGAGCAGACCGAAACGGAATTGTTGGCCAACGCCTTAGGAACTGAGCATTCGCCTACTTACCAGCATAGCCGGTATTTCTCAGCTAAGCATTATCCGCTTCAGTAGCATCACGCAACATTTCGTAAGCATTCGGCAAAGCACTGGTGACTCGGGACCAAGCCGGGCTGAATGGTGGTTCCGCACCGCCAGCCATATATTCATCGCCGGCCGCAATCAATATCCGTGCGAACAGCTCCACAATACCCGCTTCCGCATGCCGGTCGAGCGAAAGACCGCTCATCACCGCATCATTGTGATAGTGATCGATCATGTCCAACGCAGTGCGGTAGTAGCATGCCTTGAGGGTGCGAAATAAACCTGGAGTGAACACGATGCCTTCAATGGCCAGCTTACGATAGATGGCTTTGCAAATATCGCGAGCCATCCGGTGCAGCCCCCTGTTTGAATCATTCTGCGAAATGTTCTGGTGCTTGTGATCATAAGCATCGGCAATATCGACTTGGCAAATCTGATTCCAATTGCAGTTGCGATACATTTCCGAGAGCGTGCCGATCTCCAAGCCCCAGTCACTCGGGATTCGCAGGGAAGGAACCACTTCCGCTCGCATCGAGAACTCGCCGGACAGCGCGTAGCGGAAGCTACTCATGTACTCAAGGTACTCGACTCGTCCGAGAACCTGGACCAGTGCCCGCAGCATCGGAGTAACAAGCAGTCGGACAACACGACCGTTCAGCTTTCCTTCGGCGGCGCGATAGTAATACCCTTTGCAGAACTGATAGTGAAAAGTCGGATGCACGAGCGGGTAAAAAAGTCGCGCGGGGATGGCTCGGCTGTAAGTCAGGATATCGCAGTCGTGCAGTGCAACCGCCTTCGACGTTCCGCGGGCAAGAAAATAGCCCAAGCAGAACCAAACGTTCCGCCCTTTTCCGAGCTCTCCAGCCAAAATGCCTTTCTCTTCCAAGGCTCGATCGACCGAACGCATTTGCGGCCCGTCGTTCCACAGAATAGTGTGCTTTTGGGGTAGAGCAGCGAAGAACTTGCGAGCTTGCTCAAACCGGGTTTCGTTGGCGCGGTCCAAGCCTATGATGATTTCATCGAGGTAGCTGGCTCGCTTGAGCTCTTCCACGATGGGGCCCATCGCTGGGCCTTCCAATTCCGAAAAAAGACAAGGCAGCAACAGGGTCATGGGCGATTCCTGGCTGTAGTCCGTCAGTTCCGCCTCGAGCTGTTCTGTTGACTTGTGACGAAGGTTGTGAAGAGTGCCAATGACACCGTTTTGCGCATAGTCGGCCAAGCTTTCCTCCCGAATGCATGTCTGCCGATACTGCAGTCTCGCAATACAACGAGTTGCATAAATAGAATCTCTTCGGAACTATAAGTTTGCTCCGAGTTCCTGCAGGACTGCTGTCACTGAGTCCGCCCAACCTTGCGCTCCAGCACTATCTGCTAGTAGACCATTGTGCGCTTTTACTTCCACATGGACCACCCCGTCAGGCGATGGGATACCAATCGGGTAGTCCGCAATGTCGAGCATACTTTGGTCAATCGGGCTGTCTCCGATGGCGATCGAGGTCCAATCACCTGGATTCTTAGTCTGCAGATACGACATGACATATTGCATTGCATTGCCTTTTGAAGTCTGACCTGCGACATGCCAGAATCTGCCACCGCGCGTGAAAGTAAGGTCCTCGGCTGCTAATTGACTGGCAAAGAAATCTAACTTGCCATCTGAGTCGCGCCACAGCAGCGGCTCGGTCGATGCTCTTTGCATCGCTAACCGAGCTCTGTCCTCTGGTAGATCGGTACTTGCAATCACACCCGGCAAACCGAGATCCTCGAAGGACTCGAAGTGGAACTCGCCCTTGAGTTTCTGCAGGATTTCTAAAATTTGCTTTCGGGACGCTCCCAAAATCTGCCCCGGCCTAGAGTCCTCGCGACTCCAATACACAGCGCCACCATTCTCGCAGATAATCGGTGCATCAGCGAGTTCCATTTCTTCTGCCAGCAAACGCATTTCCGAAACTGTTTTGCTTGAAGCGAGAATCACAGGCAGATTTAGATCGCGTATGGCCTGAAGCAGCGGCACTGCGGGCGCAAAACTGTAGTCTTCTTTATTCAGCAAACAGCCGTCTAGGTCTGATACGATGGCAAGCCGTTGGTTCACGCTTTGGGTTCTTTCAATTTTGGCTTTGTCGGTGGCGGAGGCCGTCAAAACTTTCGGCGCTGTACAAATTTTCTTCGGCGAAATGCAGTGAGGCAACCGTCGACTAGCACCAAAGCCGCTCAGGTCGATCGAGGCAAACAAGGTTTTGGCCTGGGTGAGCACCATCGCATCCAGCAACCTTCGAGAAACTTTCACAACTCGAAGCGTGAGCGACGAAAAGACTAGTGCCCCGGCCTTGCTCACGCTTCGAGTCATGAATGCAGGGCAAAAAGCTAGAACTTGGCGTTGAGCGGTCGTTCGCGCTTCTGATGCTGTTCGCGAGGGTAGAGGAGGTCGTCCGTCTCTGTGGATCCGGGAGCATCCAGGTTCATCCCTTCGTGTAAGTTCGGCAGTCGAATACTACGATAGATTGACCAGCCGTAGGGGCTGCCCAGAGGACTCATGCATTGCAGTTCGAAGACTTTTTCGGGGTTTTCGCCAGGAGTAATTTCAAAAATTCGTGCCCATTGGCGATCCGCAGGAACGTTGTCATCGGGAGTGCCATCTTCCAATTCGATGTGTCCGCCATCGGTAACCAAGATGTTCTTCGTCTTCGGCTGGAGGTCTGCTTCACAATAAAACGGGCTATAAAAACGCTCCTCGTCTCCTCCGTCGAACGCGTAAACCTGCCTGACGGTCATCGCCTGCTCATCGATCTTATATTCGACTACTCGGCTGCGATTCTCAGGAGCAAGCGTCGCCTTGACAAAAGGGCTGGCACGATAGTTCCCGTTGTCAAACATCATGATTGTGCCACGCTCGGTCACTTGAGGTGCATGCTGGTGATAGAACCACTGCAGGTCGCCCTCGGGTTGAAGCAAGTACTTGTGCCAAGGTTTGGACCAGTTGTCGTGGTTGCCTAAAATCCATTTGATCTTCTTGGTCTTCCAATCAATCTTCATCACACAATCCAAGTGACGCAGGGAGACGATCACTGCATCTTCTTCTGGAAGGTGCACCAGCGCGTTGGCATGGCTCCAATCGCGGGACTTCTCGTTGTTCAGGTAGTCGTTGTATTTATCCTTCCAGAATCCACTCAGCGCCATGTAGCCAAAGCGACGGGTGTCCAGCACATCCTTCAAGTACAGCTCGTTGACAATCTTTCCGCTGTCTGACGCGAACTCGATGATGCGATCGCAAACCACGTAAGCCGGTGACCAAGGGGCCTTGTCCGTAAATTCACTGGTTGGGAACTCAAGAAATCGGCGAAGCTCTGTGGCGAGTGTCAGAAAACTGCCACTCTCGGTTTCCACAAGATCGTGGTGAATCGTATCGACATTGACCGGAATTGTTTTATTCTTCGACAATCCGTCATTGGGGATCTCGGTCAAGTTTGTAGCAGTCCACCGCTGGAGGTCGCGCCCAAACAAGTCAATTTCATAGGCCGAGCGGTAGCTTCCATGCTGGTAGATTAAGGTACCTGCCTTAGTAAACCGCATGTCGGCAATGCGATCACGCGTGTTGCAGAACCACACTACTTCTCCTTTTTCGTCCACGCCAATGATGAAGCCGTAATCGAGAATGCTAGTCGAGTTGTTCCAGAAATTGATGGCAAACAGCGTAACGCCAGGCTCCATCTTTTCGGGTTTCGAAAGGAGAGTCCGGATCGGCGGAAAGTTTGCTGGTAGAGGATCCGTGGTGAACTCCATTGGATCGCTCGTTTCCGTTTCGGTCTCACCCGGTACATGCACGCGCACTTGAATCCGATGACTGCGACCTGGTCGCAACCCCATTACTGCGATCGAATGCTTCACCTTCGCGCTGGTGATGGGCGGCTGCTCCCAACTATTCGTTCCATCGGTGATGAGTACTGTCGCCAATACTTTCTCGCTGCACTCAAAATCTGCTACTGCGATCAACGGCGCTCGTTGGATCGGATTTGGCCGAATCGTGGGCTTTTTGAGAAAGAGCTTCGCCGTATCTTGGCAGATCGCGTCGCTGGCGAGAGTGACGAACGAAAGGAGGAACCCGACTAGAATTTGCCTGCAGAGAGGAGAGCGTGTTCGCCACATAGGAGCCACCTTGGATTGGATTCGCGAGCGGCGACGAGGTTCGGCGCGGGCAAAGCAAATGGAGCATCGAAAAGAATCGAAGCCCCATTATATTGGCTCGGACTACAAAAGCTATCTAACGCAGTTAAGCAGTGTGAATGGCTCGCTTCGAGACTGCCATTGCTGCTTCGTGCATCAACTCTGACAAAGTTGGGTGTGCGTGGCAGCAACGTGCTATGTCTTCGCTACTCGCCCCAAATTCCATTGCCGCTACAGCTTCTGCGATCAAGTCGCCAGCTCGTGAGCCGATGATGTGGACTCCCAGAACGCGGTCTGTCTTCGCGTCGGCCAACAGCTTTACACGACCCGCAGTGTCCCCCAAGGCGAGAGCACGGCCGCTAGCGCCGTAAGGGCAAATCCCCTTGATGTATTCTACTCCAGCCTCCTTGAGCTGTTCTTCTGTTTTTCCAACCGAAGCGATTTCAGGATGAGTGTAGACAATCGCTGGAATCGCGTCGTAGTTGACATGACTCTTCATGCCCGCAATACGTTCGACGCAGACGATGCCTTCTTCGCTGGCTTTGTGCGCGAGCATCGCTCCGCCGGTCAGGTCGCCGATGGCATAGACCCCCCGAACAGCCGTCTGAAAGTTCTCGTCGACGGGAACGAAACCGCGCTTGTCGGTTTCAATCCCAACAGATTCTAGGCCGAGTTCGTCTGAGCAAGGCACGCGACCAGTGGACATCAGTACTCTGTCGCATTCAATCGGCTCTGCGTCCTTACACTTCACCGTGCATTTGTCACCGTTGCGTGTCACACTTTCAACGAACATCTTGGTCCGAAACTCAAGGCCTTGCTTCGTAAAGGTACGAACCGCGATTTGCCCGATCTCTCCGTCCAAGCCGGCGAGGACTCGGTCCATCGCTTCCAAAACAATTACCTTACTACCGAGTCGACTCCAAACGCTACCAAGCTCAAGTCCGATGTACCCGCCGCCGATGACCACCAGAGTTTCGGGCACTTCTGGGTAACTGAGCGCGCTGGTGCTGTCCCCGATGCGATCGCCGTCAAACTCAACTCCTGGCATCATCCAAGGTCGGCTGCCTGTAGCAAGGATGATGTGCTTTGCGCGAATGTTGACTGGTCCATCTTTCGTGCCGACTTCAATTGTATCGACAGATGATAACTTGCCACGACCGTTGTAAGCGGTCACTTTGTTTCGCTTCAGCAACATGGAGACGCCACCGGTGAGTTGCGAAACGATCTTGTCCTTGCGGGCCAGCATGGCGGACAGATCGAGGCCGACTTCCCCGACGTTGACACCGTGCGTCTTCAGCGAAGTTGTCGACTCGTGGTAGAGATGGCTAGACTCCAAAAGAGCTTTGCTAGGGATACAGCCAACTCGCAAGCAGGTTCCGCCGAACGCGTCATTCTCATCGACACAGGCCGTGTTCATCCCTAGCTGAGCTGCCCGAATCGCCGCAACGTAGCCTCCTGGTCCACCCCCAACGACGACGCAATCATGTTCGACAATGCTCATTGAACTCTTCTCTGATCCTGAAACTGAATAGAAATGAAGTTAGTTATCGGGGGCTGAAAGATTCGCCAGACCCGATCGAGAGCGACTCTCTTCGACGGACTTGCCCGGTGGCGTAAAAGCATAACAACGGGCCTTGATTCCGAGCAGGGGCAAAAGCCGACATTTACTTTCGTTTCAGGGTGGCAAATGGCCACTTTGCCCCACGATTCTCGGCTGAATTTCATGCTGGTATCGAGTATCATGAGCGGATATTCCTTCATTTCGAAGAATACCACTTCACTCTCACGCTGGAGAAACATTCGTCCAGCACTTGCTCGCCCTAAGGAGCCAATATGAAACTCCCCGCCTCCCAATGGCTCGTACTCACTCTACTTATCTGCCTGGTCGGCTCTGCGACAAGCAGATCTGCTGTCGCAGCCGATCGACTATTCTTCGACTCTGAAAAAGCTGCCGCGAAGCATGCCGTGCTCGTTTCCGGCGACGAAGAGTATCGGACCGAAGAGTCCATGCCAATGCTCGCCAAGATCCTCAACCGCAAGTACGGGTTCAAGTGCACAGTGCTCTTCGCCCTTGCCGCCGATGGATCGGGCTATATCGACTCTAATAACCAGCAAGGCATCGTCGGCTGGGAAGCACTCGATACGGCGGACTTGATGATCATCGGTACCCGTTTTCGTAGTCCTGACGAAGCAGGCGCGAAGTACATCACCGCTTTCCTCAACGCGGGTAAGCCTGTCGTCGGAATCCGTACTTCCACTCATGCGTTTCGCGGTGGCGGAAGTTTCGGAGGCATTTCTTACAACGACTTTGGCATTAAAGTTTTGGGCGAGCGTTGGGTGAGTCACCATGGCGGCCACAAGCGTCAAGGAGCTCGAAGTGTTGTCGAGAAGGGCCAAGAGAAGCATCCGATCTTGAGCGGTGTCGGCGATATATTCTGCCCCTCCGATGTTTACGGCGTGAAAAACCTGACCGATGCCGACCAAGTTTTACTTCGCGCCGCAGTGACCGAGTCACTTGATCCAAGTTCACCGAACTTGTCCGGAGATTCCGACAAAAACGGCAAGAACAACCCGATGCAAGCTTTCGGTTGGTTGCACGAATACAAGACGCCAGACGGCAAGGGAGTAGGCAGGTCCTTCTGCACCACAGGCGGCGCATCAGTTGACTTTGTGGACGAGGATTTGCGACGGTTGATCGTAAACGCCTCCTTGTACCTGACTGACCAAGACGTTCCTAAGAAGGCAGATGTCGAGTACGTCGATCCGTTTTACCCAAGCTTTTATGGCTTTATCCGCGACAAAGACTACTTCCGCAAGCTCAACCTCAAGCCTGAAGATTTGGCCTACGGCAAGAGCCCTGCTTCACCTGATCCCCAAGGAAGCCCAAAGTGGGAATCCCGCCCAATGAAGAAGTAGCAGACAGAAGTCAGCATGACGCGCTGAGCATTAAAACGTTACAGCTTCCAACTCGACGGCTCTGGGATAACCTAGGGCCGTTGTTCGTTATGGTGAGTCCCTGACAGATTGGAGCGTCGACTTATCCGGACCTGGCCTGCCTACTCGTACTTCACGCATTTCGAGTCGATTCTCGGAAAGATCGACGAGCTATCGGGGGCCAAGCAGTCCACGAGTTCGCAAAGTGGTCTACGATTCGCGATTTTTCACGAACAATAAGGCACACCCTGTTTCTCGTAAGGCAGGTTTGTTTAGGCCTTTTGGGATTGCGAAGCATCTGCAGGCCTTGGTGTAGTATATTCGGACACGTTTTCACGAATATCTGGACGCTGCGACGAGAGCACTCGCAGACCCGATCATTACCGCGCATGAAGATTGTCTGCGCTTCGAAGTGTTTTCGGATTGTTGCAGCGTCTACGCCCGAGTCGATTTGCCTCCAGAATCCATTCGCGGGCAGACCCTTGGTTGTGGGACGACAAATGTAGATTTCGATCCGACCATGATTGCGCCGCTGGGCAAAGTACGAGCCAGCGATCAGTTGAATTTCTCAGTGGGTGCCGAAGAATTCGTACTGAAGAAGCTTGAAGATCGCTTCGTAAAGAAAAAAGGTTCAACTCCCACTGCGTCGGCTAAAAGGAATTGTCGCGTCGAAAAGCTACGGAGAGAAGTTTGAGTGCCAGCATGAGATTTCAGCTGCCCAAGCAACTCGATTTCTACGATCGTTGCCCCGAAATCCAGATAAACTCTCACGCTGGTACCTTCAAAGGTGTGGAGCACCGTTGCGGATGAGCCAACGCAAGAGCCCGCAGGGTGTTTTTGCGGGAGACATCCATCGCCTACGAGGACTTTAAGACCTAGTTCGCTTCGCAACAAAAACTTGCAAACCGATTACGAGCAATCCAAGCACGATGCGCAAGCGAGTGAGTCAGAGTGTGCAACCAGGGCAAGACGGTGCTGGACTTTGAGAAACTAAAAGCTTACCCCAACTTTCTTTAAGGGTTTGAACGCCTGACAAGTAGCGTGGCGCAAGGGCGGTAGAGAGACCGTGTAAGCAATGCGCTAGCCGTAGAAGGTAGTGAGCAGCGCGAGCGCTGTTGCTTGGCCGCGTTGAGCTGGATCGTCAAGTGCCTCAAGCAGTTGTATGACATCGATTAGCACGCCGAGCCAACCTGCAGCAATAAAGGCCTTCATGCCGGTTTCGGCGACTGCGGGCTCAAAGTCTCGTTGCCGTTGCGTGTATCTGGGTGTTCCAGGAGGGAACACCCGTGCGCCGCGAAGAGAATACCGAGTCCGACAACGACGACCAAAATGAGGCCGGGGACATCAATGAATGCAGGCACCGAATCAGCCAGAACCATAACGCTCGCAATTCCGAGTACAACCATCAAAGTTCCCAAGGAACGTATGATTGCCTCTTAGTTAGAAGTTTACCCTTTGGCCACATTGAAGAAGTACTCGTCCCACGTAGTACTAATGGCGATTCTGCTGAACTCTAGCCGAGGAATGTGATCCATGTGTCTCTCAATACTGATCCGCCGAGTCGTTCGAGAGCATTCGGTAAAAAGTGGTATTGGAACGTGAAAACTCGAGATGGTTTCGGTCTTTCAGCGACTGAGATTGAACTCTTTTCCGACTAGCCGCAAATCGCGTTTGGCTTAGAATTCACGATTCCTGCTTCCGTTCCTGTTCCTCACCACGCTGTTAAGAATTGTGTCGTCTGCTCCCACTTCTTCCGAACCGATGAATCTGCCTGAGCTGCAGATTGGAAATCTAAAGATTGGTTTTCCCGTGGTGCAAGCTGCACTTAGCGGCTACAGCGATTGGCCCATGCGTATGATCGCGCGCGAGCATGGTGCTAGCTACACTCTTTGCGAAGTGATGCTGGATCAGTTTCTGGTTCAATTTCGAGATCGTTCGAAGAACAAGCACTTTTTGCACAACTCCGAGGAAGAAAAGCCGGTTGCTGGACAGTTGATGGGTGCCGAGCCCGAACAATTCTCCTTGGGCGCAGCAAAGCTCGTCGAGGCGGGCTTTGACGTCATTGATATCAACTTCGGCTGCCCAGTGAAGAAAGTACTGGGGCGTTGCCGAGGCGGATTTCACTTGAGCCAGCCAGAAATCGCTTTGGACATCATCCGACGCACGCGCGATATCGTACCGCCTGAGATTCCGGTGACGGTGAAGATGCGTCGCGGAATCGATGACACTCAGGAAAGTCGCGACAACTTCTTCGAGATCCTCGAAGGAGGCTTTGCCGCAGGCTTGGCCGCCGCCACGGTTCATGGACGCACTGTAGAGCAGCGTTACAAGGGGCCGAGCCGCTGGCAGTTTTTGCGGGAGCTCAAAGATCAGTTTCCAAATCGCACGATTTTAGGCAGTGGAGATTTGTTCAGTGCCGAAGACTGTTTTCGGATGATGAGCGAAACGGGAGTCGACGGTGTGACGGTGGCTCGTGGAGCAATTGGCAATCCTTGGATTTTCACTCAGGCCAGAGCCATCGCTGCTGGTGAGCCGCTTCCCCCACCTCCAACGGTGCTTGAGCAACGCAAAGTCCTGGAGCGTCACTGGGACCTGGCATGTCAGATTTACGGTGATAAGCGCTGCGGCCAGTTGCTACGCAAGTTTGGAATCAAGTATTCGGCTTCCCACCCTAGTTTTGCCGACGTTAGGCCAGCGTTTACCAAGATTCGAAGCCTGGATGATTGGCAAGGTGTGCTGAATCAGTGGTACGTCGAGGATGCGCCAGGCCTATATCCATCGGCCGAAATCCATCGTGTCCAAGGCTCGGGCGGGAACGCGTAGCGCCCGCCTGGGCAACAAAGCCAATTCAACCTGGAAAAGCGTTGGAAAAAGTTGACATCGCGAGGCAACGTCGGCTAGCCTATTGAATACGGCGTTAGGTCCTCTTTTCGCCCCTTGACATCGGACCTGCGCTATCCCTGAGAGCCAGATTGGTGAAATTTCTAGCAAATTGAGGCTGCCTTAGAGGGCAAGCCTAATAAAGTATCTTGTGGTGCGTTGAGTTTGTTGAAACGAATTTCGCTGGATGCCGAGTTAAGAATTAGCTTTCAGTCACTTTTCTTGCGGTAACTTCTCAGAATGCGTCCGGTTTGACGATAAGTATTCGCGTCGGTTTTCTCGTCCTGTTCCAGGATTGAGCCAACTCCTCGTTGAGGAAGATGAATCATGAAAAAGCTAGTTTGTGCATTTCTGTTGCTTTGCATTGCCTCTCAAGCGATAGCTGAAGATGCAAAAAAATACAAAGAGATCGATTTCCAGGAGCCTAGCACCCAGGAAAAGAAGCGTGCTCGTGATTACGCCAAGGGCCGCCAGCAGGATGGAGAAGCAGTCCTTAAAAAAGTGATCACCGCCGAGGTTAGCAAGCTGACTCATGAGTCCCAAGCCGAGGATCTCGGTTCGATCCGCAAGGGACTCGTCGACAATTTCCTTTTCTCGACGCCCGCCGGAACAGCCAGATCGATCGCGGTTGATACCGTGCTCCGGGGAGCGACACTCATCGCCCAGGGTAAAGACTATAGCCCTCCGGCTCGGATCAACGCTATGGTCCTGCTTGCTGGACTCGATGATGCTCCAGGAAATGGTGGCAGCACTTCACCGCAACCTTGCGCCAAAGCTCTGAACGTGCTGGTACAAATGGGTAGGGATGAAAGCCAACCGCTGTACCTCAGGTCTATCGCTTTGTATGGGATCGAGCGTCAAATTGGACGGTATTTTCACACCAATGCCTGGAATCAAAACATCAAGGGGGGTATTGGCCGGATGTTGATGCAGGTCATCAACAGCAGCCCCAAGACGGAGCTGAACTTGGTTGCACACGGCTGGATGGTTCGTCGGGCAATGGACTGCATGGCAGCAACGGGAGCTTACGTCCCAGCGCTGGCCGACAAGGTCATCACAATGCTCGGTGATGAAAACATACTGCCAAGCCTGAGAATGAGCTCTGCCAAGTACATGATGCTGATGGACAATACCAAGCTCACGCCAGAGCAGACGAAAGCCTACTTCATTAGCCTCGCACACTTCTTGCGTAGCCAACTCGTCGACTGGTATGAGATGGAAGACGACCTACTGAATCGTTCCGGCGGTGGCTCGACTGCCTTTGGTGGCGGAATGGGAGGCGGCTACGGCGGCTACGGCGGCTACGGCGA
>PKCQ01000100.1 GCA_002862265.1 Planctomycetaceae bacterium
ATTCGATCTTACCTAGCCACTTGTGCTTACACGGACATGAACGTCGGTCGATTATTGGATGCGTTGGAGAGCAGCCCACACAAGGATAATACGATCATTGTTCTGTGGGGCGACCATGGCTGGTCCTTTGGCGAGAAGCAACATTGGCGCAAATTTGCACTCTGGGAAGAACCCACGCGAATGCCGTTTATCTGGGTTGCACCCGGCGTCACTCAAGCTGGAACCATGAGCGATCGACCGGTTGACCTGATGAGCGTCTACCCGACACTCTGCGACTTGGCTGGAATCTCAGTTCCTGAGCACGTCGAAGGCGAGAGCATCCGCACTCTGCTGGCCGATCCGGATGCAAAGTGGCAGCGTCCAGCCATTACCACTCATGGATACAAAAACCATGCCGTCAGGAGTGAGCAGTGGCGGTACATCTCGTATGCGAGTGGAGACGAAGAGTTGTATGACGAGAAGACCGATCCTTATGAGTGGAAAAACTTGGCTTTAGACCCTGGCTATGCATCGGTGAAAGCAGAGTTGCGGGAGTGGTTGCCAAAGAAACAAAAGGCATGGAAAAAGCCCAGGAAGTAGAGACTTCATTGGCTTGGTTGGGAGCGTTGATTCTAGCTTCGCTGGACTCAGCGTATATCCCATCAGCTGTCTCGGTCATCCACGAGAAACGCACTCGAGATCGCCTTGAACTCGATTCTATTTGAGTCGCATTCGTGGCCCCAGACGAGTCCTAAGCGATCGGTCTGAACGTTCAACATACTCTTGCCTTCAGCGAGCTGGAGAATCTCGTCGGTCGTTTCTGGAATTTCGCGATAGCCCACAAAGGGAACTTGCTGCAATGCCAGGCTCTCGCAAAACTCGTGTCGTTCTTCCCTTTTTCTTGTATGCAAAACTACCCAAGTCGAATGCGTTGAACACGAACAGCTGATGCTCGTGCAGCTAATACTTGTGGCCTTGGATGCCAGGACCGAAAAGCTCACCTTGAATCGCAATGTGTCGACCAAGACTGGAGAGTTTTGCTATGATGTAAACCCCTTCCCAGGTAGCTTTCGAACTCAAGGCCAAGTTCTGTATTCGTTCCTTGTCTGTTTTGGCGATAACGGAGGGAAATGGGCCAACGGCTTCGCCCGCCAAGTTGACTGGTAATGGTGGCTCGTACTTCGCGATTCCGCAGTCCTCATTGACCTCGTCGCCTAACGCAAGCAGTCGCGGAACAAGTGAAGTGGAAAGCAGCGAGCCGTGAGAAAGTTGGCCTCGCAGTCGCCCCGTTCGAAGTCGGAAGCCCTCGCGCTCGTCCATGCGTTTGAACGAGCTCTTACGCCAGAATCCGAATTCTTCGCGAACCGGGAGAAACGAGTCAATCTCACAGTAAATGATTGCTTCACCTACTGCGAACTCACCCTTCTAAGCAAAACGCTGCCAGCTGCCAACAACCGCGAGTTCAATGCGATCGGTGTCCGGGATCGGTTTAACTTCAAAAACTTTTCGAACCGTTGCAAGTTTTCGCATCTTGGGAATCTCTTCTGACTTGTCGCATTTCAAGGATTGGAAGTTGCGAGTGCGTTAAAAGTACTCGCTCTATTCGGATAGTTCCCAGACAGTCCAAGTTCAGGCGGTTTCGTTCGAAAGAGAGCCAATCGCGAGATGCAGAGCAACTTTCGCACGTTCTCCAAGAGGTACTAAAGCCAGTCGAATTAGGACAAAAATTCGTCTAGTTCCCTCGCCAAAACCTCGATATTCGGCGACTGGACCATGCTGTGGTGGTGCCCCGGAACGAATTTCACGTCGACGGTTTTCGCGAGAGCACCCCAGCCACGGTCCTCGGAAACTTGCAGCTCAAACGGCACCTCTTGGGGCCGGAACAAAAGAATGTCTGCTTCTATCGGACGCATTCGATAGTCTCGGCTGACCGAAACGTGGTGATGAAAGAGCCCTTGAAGCTCTCGCAAGGATTTTTCGATCACTTCGGGAGGGGACTTCTCGTCGATGACTCCGAGTTTCTTCGCATGTTCCCATAGGAACGGTAATTGTTCCTCCGGTGTCAACTCTCCTAGTTGATCTAAACTGAGCTCAATGCCGTACTCGAGCCCTACGTTGACTTGGTCCTTGGCAGGCACAAGGTACGATGCGTTTTCTGGGATTGTGGTGTCAAGCAACACGAGCCGACTGACCGCTTCTCCCACAGCGAGAGCCTGTTGAGCCACTTCGTAGGCTACGAGTCCGCCAAGCGACCATCCGCCAAGGAGGTAAGGCCCGCTTGGCTGCACCGAGCGAATGGCCTCACGGTAGGCTGCTGCCATTGCTTCGACACTGGCTGGCAATTCCTCGTCGCCATGCAATCCGTGCGAGCGGATCGCAAATAAGGGGCGACTTCCCAGCAGTTTCGCCAACTCGCGATAGCACACGACGATGCCTCCGGGCGGGTGGATCATGAAGATCGGCTGCTGTGCTCCAAGAGCGATTGATTCGCCGCTCGAACTAAACGAAGCAACCAATGGATGCTTGTGATCATCGGACTTCCCCCGACCGGCTGAGATTTGCTGGATGCATTCTTGGCCAAACCGACTTTCAACAGACTCCGGGTGCAGAACTGCAATCCGCGCCGCAATTTGAGTCAGATCAGTCAAATCGAAAAGTAAGCTGGTTGGGATATCGATTTCGAGGCCTTCGCTCCACCGCGAAGTCAGCAACGCCGCTTGTAGTGAACTACCGCCAACATCGAAAAAGTTCTGGTTGACACTGGCTTCTTCCAGCCCAAGAACTTCGAGCCAATCCTGCAGAAGGAACTCCTCCAATGCGTTCGAGGCCGGAACTATTACTTGGATTCCATTGAAGGCGTTTGGATCGATCTGTGGCAAACGCTTGCGATTCACCTTGCCGCTGCTAGTCTCAGGCAGCGCGTCGAGCATCATGAGAGCCGCGGGGATCTTGTAGCTAGGCAAGCGATCTGAGAGATAACTGCGGAGCTCAGTTCGCAATTGATCTTTCTCACTTGTCGACTTTTCCGAAAGAGGCGAAGCAAACGCGACAAGCTTGGCGTTTGGACTGCCGGCGTCGACGATCTTCACCGCCGCTCGATCCACGCCTAAGTGTGACTCAATGGCCGCCTCAATCTCTCCCAGTTCGATGCGGTACCCGCGCAGTTTGACTTGATGATCGGTGCGTCCAAAGAACTCGACTTGTCCGGAGGTATTGATGCGACCACGATCGCCGGTTAGATACAATCGCTTAGTTGCATCGGCAGGATGGGGGATGAATCGCGACTCGGTGAGTTTTGCATCGCCCAAGTAGCCTCGTGCGAGTCCAGCACCGCCGATGGCTATCTCGCCTGGAACAGTGGATGGTAGTAGATGTTGCTGCTCGTCGACAATCACGATTTCTGCGTTGTCGATCGTATGGCCAAGAGGAACTGGTATCTGCTTGTCGTGGTCAGTCACATCACAAAACGTCGCTTCAATGGCGGCTTCGGTCGGTCCATAGAAGTTGAAGAGTCTTGCGTTACAGCGACTCCTCACTAGCTCTGGAAAGCCGGGCGACATCGCTTCGCCGCCGGTCCACAAGTACTTTAAGTTTGCAGCGCAATCCCGAAATTTGGGATGCGAGACAATCAGGCTCAACAGGCTCGGCGGAGCAGGGATGACGTTGATTCTTTCGCGGATGATCAGTTCGATGATCGTTTGTGGATCTTGCAAAGTTTCTTCGTCTGCCAAAACGAGAGTGGCGCCTTGGGTCAGCGTTGTCCACGCGATTCCGAGTCCCGCATCAAACTGATGCGACAGTAACATCAGTACGCGATCTGTTGGCTCCAGCGGTACATCGGTCATCCGCCAGTGCAAAGTATTGCAAACCGCCTGTTGGTCGACCATCACACCCTTAGGCTTACCTGTCGAGCCAGAAGTGAAGATTGCGTAGGCGAGTTCGTCGCCTCTACTGCTGACCGGTGAGGCTGTTGTTCTAGTCTCCGTTGGCAGATCGGATAGGCCAGCGTCGAGGAGCGGACGAGTTGAAAAACCATCTGCGGCAAATTCCGCTTCGTATTCGGGAGCAATTAAGGCGAAAGAAGCCTTGGTTTGCTCCATCACCTCACGAAGATCGACTCCTGGTTGCCCGGCATCGATCGGCACGAATGCATATCCTGCTTGATGTAGCGCGAACATGGCAGCCCATACTGCCGTTGTGCGACGAGCGTAGATTGGGATGAGGTGGTCGCGAGGCTGGGAAGACTCTGTTAGGCCAGCATGTTTAGCTATTTCTCTGGCAAGCGAAGCGAATTCGCCGTATGTCCAGGTCGCGTTCTGAAAGCTGATTGCCGTCGAGTCAGCTTGTCGCTCGACCACATTGCCAATCAAGTGTTCGACGCGACCAATTCGGTTTTGTAATGCAGACGGCTTATCCTCCCGCCCCTTCGCCACCGCTGGCGCGTTTCCCCAACGCACGTCGCGAATCGATTCTGAAGGTCGATCGAGCAAAGACTGGAGGAGCGAAACAAAGTTCTCCGCGAACTGCTCCACCGACTCTTTCGAAAAGAGATCTCGGCAATAGCAAAACATGCCTTGCAGCGTTTCATCCGTCTGTTCGAAGATAAACTCGAGATCATAGTGGCAGGTTTGCACAGGAATGTAGAAGCTCTCTTGCTGCATTCCCGCGAAATCCCAAACCTGCTTCTCGCCGGGAAAAAGGAAACCCGCTCGCCCTGATTCTTCCTTTAGCTGTGCTTTCTCAAAAGTGCAGGAAACTTGAAAAGCCGGGCTGCGGCTACGATCACGCACAATCTTGGCATCTTGTACCATGCGTGCAATCGGGTAGTTCTCGTGTGCCAGTGCATTGAACAGTGTTTTTCCGGTCCGGCGAACAAGCGCGTCGAAAGTTGGCGCATCTGACAGGTCCGCGTGGATCGGGAGCATGTTGACAAAAAAACCAACCGTTTTCTCAAATTTGCGACTATTCCTTCCCGAAAACGGGCTGCCTATAAAAAATTCTAGCTCGCCGCCGTAACGAGACAAAAATACTTGAACCGCCGCGTTCAGAACAGAGAAGGGCGTCGACGAATTGCGTTTCGCTACCGCTTGAAGTTGTCTGCCTAGTTCTGGTGTAAGCGGGAGCGCGCAGTTGGCCGCCCTACTTGTGAAGCGAGTTGGGCGAACTCGGTCGAGCGGTAAATTAAGTACGGGCGAACCCTGCCCCAGTACGTGCTGCCAGTATGCCTGCAGTCGCTTCCCTTCCGACGATTCTAGGTGCTCTCGCTGTTCTTTGACAAACTCCGCGAAGTTCTTCACCGCCGCATCTAACTTTGGCTCGGCGTTAGCAGTGAATCCTGCGTAGGCGCATCGTACTTCGTCGAGAATTATCACTAGCGACCAAAAGTCCATGACGATGTGATGCGTTAAGGCGAGCAGCACATAGTCATCTTCGCCAACACGATAGAGGAGCATCCGCAGGAGCGGCCCTGATTCTAAGTCGAACGCTTTAAGGGTTTCTGCTCCGACGACTTGCTGGATCTTCCCATCGTCAGCTCCGAGGATGTCTATGACGGAGAATTCAGGAGCACGTGACTCGTGAATAGTTTGCAGCAATTCCCCTCCCGCGTCCGAAAACGTCGCGGTAAGTAAGGGGTTACGTCGAGCGATGAGTTCAATTGATTTTTGGAGTGCGTCGAGATTCAGACCCGACCGCACGCGTGTGGGGAGAAAAACATTGAAGGAAGTCTGATTTGGATCACGTCGGAAAGCATGCCACAACCCTTGTTGGCCTTCCGACATTGGAAAAACCTTGTTTTCCTGCGCCTTCTTAGCGAGCAGCTTGACCAGCAATTGCCGCTTCTCCTCATCCGACATTGCGCCGAGCGATGCGGGTTTCGATGAGGAAGTAGAAGAGGGATCAGCAGACATAGGTTCTGGGGTGGGAAAAGAGTTCGTGGCCAGCATCTCCGTTAAGCTTCGGGCGCCGCTAGTTGGCACCGTCGACCCAGCCGGCTGGCCTTGCGGCCAGCTGCTCACGGCCCCTCGTGCGTGTTATCGATCGGTGGGTTGGGCTGATTGGGCCGAACAACGCTCGCCTGCTACAGTCTGAGTAAGTTTTCACATGCTACGATTCGTCACGAAGCATCTGAGCGAGTAGCTCTTCCACTTGCTCTGGCGCCATGTCTGGTAACTGCTCCAACATGGCTTCAGCCTCTGTACTACTAACTGTTTCTGGCTCAATCTCGACTTCGCCGGTTAGCCCCGCACCGTCTTCAATGGTTTCGGATATCGCTTCGATGACCCGAGTAAGACTCTCACTTCGCATCAGAGTGGCAATGGGAAGGTTGATCTCCATTTGGCCTTCGATCCAATTTCGCATTTCAACTGCCATCAGCGAGTCGAGACCCATTTCGAGCAGTGCTCGTTCCGAGTCAATATTTTCTGCGGATATTCCAAGTAGGCTGCCAATCTTGGAGCGAACCATGTTGCCCACTAGCACCACTCGATGTTGAGCCGCGGCTGAACGTAGTTGGCTGGCTGAAAGATTCTCGCTTGCATCGCTTTCCGCTTCGTTCACATTCTGTAACAAGTGTGCGAATCTTGGGCTCATGCGACTTGTGATTCCCAAGCCTCGCCAGAGCGACCAGTCCATTCGAAGGACACTCAGTTGCAGCGAAGCCATTTGCAGAGCGTATTCCAAGCATGCGGTGGCCTGATCAACGGTGAAGCTCAAGACGCCTTGGCGCTCGAGACGCTGGCCTAGCTGCTCGCGTTCGGCCAAGTAGCCGACTTCGCCCAAGTGTCCCCAGTTCATAACCGTGGCTGGCAGTCCCGACGCACGACGATGGTATGCCAAAGAGTCTAGGAAAGCGTTCGCGGCCGAGTAATTGGCCTGTCCTGCATGCCCAAACACACTTGATAGCGAGGAAAAGAGGACGAATAGATCCAAGTCTAGCTCCCTGGTCGCCTGATGCAGATTCCAACCGCCGAGCGCCTTCGGGCGGAGGACGCGCTCAAGCGTCTCTCGATCAAGGTCGACTAGCAGCTTGTCTTCGAGCACCATCGCGGTGTGGATGACACCTTTGAGAACCGGCATCTCCGCATCGATGGTCTCTAGGACTTGCTCGACGTCTTCAGGCTTGGTGATATCTGCCGGCAATAGCTCGATGTGAACGCCGGCTTGTCGGAGCTCCGCTATAACTGGCTCGGCCTCAGGCCTTGGCGTTCTGCTACGACCGCTGAGCACCAGGTGCTTTGCACCCTTCTCCACCATCCAACGTGCAATTTGCAGTCCGAAGCCTCCGAGTCCGCCAGCGATCCAATAAGTGGCATGAGAGTCCAGCTCCAGCGGTGCATACTCGCCGACGTGGATGTCGCTCGGTCGCTTGGAGTAATCCACAACGACTTTGCCAATATGCTTGCCCTGCTGCATGAAACGGAAGGCTCCGACGGTGTCGTCAGACGCAAAGCTGGTGATCGGAAGCGGCTCCAACTCACCGCTTTCAAATCGCGGCACCAAACGCTCCAGCATTTCGCCCATGCGTTTGGGCTTTTGCTTGAAGAGCTGGTCCAAGTCTATGGCGAACATGGCAAGGTTATTGCGGAAGGGGTAAAGTCCCAAAGCACCATCGGTGTAAATGTCACGTTTACCGATTTCTAGGAAGCGACCTCCGGTTTTAAGTGTCGACAATCCTTTGGGGATTGCTTCGCCTGGCAAGGAATTGAGGACTGCATCGACGCCCGCGCCTTGCGTTGATTGCATCGTTTCATCGGCAAAGGCGAGCGAGCGTGAGTCCATGACATGCTTTGCGCCTTTTTCACGGACGAACATGCGTTTCTCATGGGTGCCCGCCGTTGCTAGGACTTCTATCTCCTGTATTTTCGCCAGCTGCATGGCGGCCAAGCCAACGCCACCGCTAGCCGAATGAATCAGAATCGAGTCACCGGACTTTAGGTGAGCACACTGATTCATCGCATAGTCAGCCGTCAAGAATGCGATTGGAATCGTAGCGGCTTGTTCATGCGTCAAGTTTATTGGTTTGCGAGCCACTAGGCTTTCATTCACGACTACATGTGTTGCGAATGAACCAGGAGCTACAGCCAGGACTTCGTCGCCGACCTTCCATGGGCTGCCTTCTGCTACGCGGCTGATTCGTCCCGAGCATTCGGCTCCCAGCTCGACCGGGCCGTCTGGCAAGCCGGGATATAAATCCAGGGCCTTCATCACGTCACTGAAATTTAGCCCGGAGGCAAGTACTTCAATTTCTACTTGGCCTTCCTCGAGCGGCAACTGTGCTTTCGTTGCGTAGTGGAGTTCCTCAACGCCGGAGGACTGCCCGACTCGCAACTGGCAAGGCAGTTGTTCTGCTGCCAGTGACGAAACCGGAGTACCTGCCTGAGGTCCAAATCGATTCACAAAAGGTTGGCCCTCGCGCCACAGGATTTCATCTTCCTCGTCCCCACTGATAAGCTCGCGAAGAAGATTGTCTAGATCCTCTGCCGCAAGCGTTGCTGGCAGATCGATCAGCTTGCTGCGAAAGGGACCATATTCGATAACAATCACCCGACCAAATCCAACCAACGGGCCTTGCGAGATCGCCGTATCTTCTGGTGTTCCGTTTCGGGATTGCGCACCGGAAGTAATGATGCTCAAGTTTGCGACGGTCCCGGCGGAAAGTTCATTCCAAGCCTGGACTAGGTGCATCGGTGCGAGAGAGGTCAGCGCCGTGCTATCGTCTAGGTCCACGACGTTAAGCTGATCGACTGATGGTGCATCGAGGCCCCATAGGTAAACGATGTGATCGGGAATTTTCTGTTGCTCGGCTAGATCCCGAAATGTCGACTTAAAGGAGTCGAGGTCCTCGGGATCAATCTGATAAAAATCAGCCCGGGTCTGAGCGACAGAAGTACCGTTGCGATAGACTTCGATTACCTCGCCACCGCGTTGCGTCAAGCGTGCGGCCAGCTCGCGCCCGCAGCCTGCATCATCCATGAAGAGCATCCAGCGGCTGGGCTCGCCTGGTTCTTGAGTCGCCTCAGATGCAAGGGATTGCTCTTTCCAGCTGTAGCGGTAAATCAGATCTTCGGTGCTCTCGACAGTGGAGCCGCCTGCGACACGCATGCTCTTGAAATCACGAATCGAAGCACAGAGCATGCCGTCTTTATCATAAATGTCCAAGTCACAGATCATGTACTTCTTCGATTTGCTGTGCATTCGAGTATGCACTGTCAGGCAATCAATTGCCGGGCGATAAAAATTGAACTCGCCAATTTCAACTGGCAGATATAGCCCGTCCAGCACATCGTCGAAATTGTAGTCTGCGGCAATCATGCTGTGGAAGCAGCTATCCAGCATGGCTGGATGCAGTAGGTAGCCTTTGTTGTCGCCATGTAACTCGTCGGCTACAAGACGTATCTGGCAGAGTGCTTCTGTGTCGCGGCGAACACCGCTCTCGATCCCCTGGAATCGTGAGCCGTATTTTAGTCCGAGGTCCGCACAGTAGTCGTACAAGCGATTGCGATCAAAGGCGTCGCTGCACCGCGAATGAATTTCGTCGAGTTCCTTCGAGAATTGCTCCTCTAAGATTCTGGCTGAGGCTGGTCGATCTGCACTTGGTCGCAAAGTTGCCAGCGATTGCCATTCGGATTCATTGCAGCTTCGAACCGCAAGTTGCAATTGCATTCGGGCTGCATCATAACTCGTTTCGATCCAATGCGGATCGTCTGCGGCTAGGATGCAAGGTTTGCGCAGCTGAATTCGTTCCAGACGCACTTGATCGCTATCGTGGATCTGTCTTGAGGCCGCGACGGCGCTTTCCAACATGGCGGCGGCTGGATAGACACAAGTCTCGCGAACACGGTGATCTGCCAGATAGCTTTGTAGCTTCAAGTCCAATCGGCTCTGCCAAACTTGTCCTGGCCGATCGCTCCTTTCGCCGAGCAAAGGGTGGACGCTTGCGGCCAAGCGTGTGTTCCGTGATTCGAGCGACTCGGACCACAGGTCCTGGCTCTGGAAGGGATACGTCGGCAAAAAAATCTTGCGTATCGGCCGATTATAAAACCCCGCCCAGTCGATGTCGAAGCCGAGCGAATACAAACTTCCTAGCGACTTAGTCATCGCCACCAAATCATCTTGCTGCCTACTGAGCGAGGGCACCGAACGGACGGACTTGTTCGCTGCTTGAAAGCACTCGTTGATTGCGTAGGCAAGAACGGGATGTGGCCCAATCTCTACAACCAACCCGTACTCTTCCGCCGCCAAGTACTCCATCGCTTCGCTGAAGCGTACGGCCTGGCGAACATTTCGCCACCAGTAGTCAGCGTCTACTTCAACGCCATCGGACAGTTTACCAGTGACTGTTGAGATCAAAGAGGTGTGGGTTTTCTTGGGTTTGATGTGCGCGAGCGCACGTTTGAGTTCTTGTTGAACTGGCTCCATTTGTGGACTGTGGAAAGCATATTCGACGGCCAGAGGCCTGCAGAAAATTCCAGCTTCGTCCAGCTTCGTTGCAAGTTGCTCGATGGAGTTTTTCTCGCCCGAAATGGTAATGGAAGTCGGACCGTTGATCGCAGCAATTCCAATTTCATTCTCAGAGCCTGCGATCCATTGAGGTACTTCATCAGGCGAGATTCCGGCAGCCAGCATTGCTCCTTGAGATGAGGCCAAGTCCATCGTACGCCCACGATGAAAGGCAACGCAGCAAGCGTCTTCCCAGGACAAAGCTCCACTCAAATAGGCTGCTGCAATTTCGCCAACACTGTGTCCGACGATTGCCGACGGCTTGACGCCCCAACTCTCCCAAATGGCAGCTACGGCTACTTGGATGGCGAAGATACTGGGCTGAGCGATCGAAGTTCGCTGCATCTGCGAGTCTTCTTCGCTGCGTGTCAGCTCTTCGAGCAAAGACCAATCACCATATTTCGAAAACTCGGTATCGCACTTCTTTATAACAGAGCGAAAGGCTGGAGAGTAGCGGAGTAAGCCACGTCCCATCGCCCACCATTGGGGCCCCTGCCCTGAGCAGACGAACACGGGGCCTTTAGGGAGACGAGCTGAGCTGAATCCTTCGGCGAATTCTTCAGGCGTCGAAGCGGCAAGAGCACGCAACTCTTCGATCAACTCTTTCCGGCTACTCGCACAAACGGTCGCGCGTTGCGATTGATGACTTCGGCGATGTGCGACATACCCAGCCAACTCCGGCAGTTGGAATTGATTGTTCTTCTCGAGCCAATCTGCATACTGGCTGGCAAGCTGCACTAATGCTGATTTACTGCGAGCCGACAGAGGCAGCAAGATCGGTGCGGTAAGTGGTTTTTCCTCTGCATCAGATGGAGGCGACATCATCGAATGCGAGGCGGCCTGCGTGCTAGTTGGAGCCTGCTCCAAAATCACGTGTGCGTTCGCACCACCGTATCCAAATCCATTGACTCCAGCAATGCGGCTCACCTCGGAGTCCCATGGCTGCGACTCGCGAGGCACTTGTAAGTTCAAGGCATCGAAGTCAATATCGGGATTAGCATTCTCGAAGTGCAAGTGAGCTGGAATGCGACGGTGGTGCAATGCCAACGCCACTTTGATGACACTCGCAATGCCAGCACCGGCTTCTAAGTGCCCGATGTTGGTCTTCACTGAGCCTATGCGGCAAGGTTGCTGAGAATCACGCCGTTCGCTAAGCACAGATCCCAACGCGCGTGCTTCGATTGGGTCTCCAACTGGAGTGCCGGTACCGTGAGCTTCTACGTATTGCACCTGAGCAGGGGCGATGTTCGCCTTTGCACAGGCTGTTCGCAGCAGCGATTCCTGGGCAGCTTGGCTCGGTACAGTCATGCCGGGTGTGCGGCCATCTTGGTTGAGAGCTGTAGCTCGAATGACAGCGTAGATGTCGTCTTTGTCACGGGTAGCGGCCGTGAGTGGCTTGAGCAGAATCATGCCTGCTCCCTCACTGCGCACATATCCATTTGCTCGGGCGTCAAAAGTCTTGCAGCGACCGTCAGGAGAAAGCACACCTAGTTGGCTGAAGGCCACGTAGAAGTCCGGCATTAGCAACGCGTTGACTCCCCCAGTCAAAGCCATCTTAGCATCGCCGCGCCAAATTGACTCGGCAGCCATATGCAGTGCGACCAAGGAGGAGGAGCAGGCCGTATCGACGGCAACACTTGGCCCGCGAAGGTCAAAGCAATACGAAATTCGATTCGCCGCAATACTCGACGATCCACCGGTGTTGGAATAAGCGTCAATGACTCCGCGATCCTGGTAGCTTAAGCCTGCAACAGCGTAGTCGAAACTGGAGATTCCGACAAAGACGGAGACCGGTTCTCCTGCGAGTTTCTCTGCTGGCTGTCCCGCATCTTCCATGGCGCGGTAAGCAACTTCTAGCAGCATACGTTGCTGCGGGTCCATGCTGGCCGCTTCGCGAGGTGAGATTCCAAACAGCTGTGGGTCGAAGGACTCGATACCGTCGACGTAACCACCCCACTTACTTTGCGTTTTTCCAGGTAGAATTTGATCGGCCGCATAGAACTTCTGCAAGTTCCAGCGTTCCTCTGGTGTCTCAGAAATCGCATCGGTGCCCGAGTCCAAAAGTTTCCAGTACGCTTCTGGGCTGTTGGATGCACCTGGAAAGCGGCAGCCGAGTCCGATAATTGCAAGCGGTTCTGGGACGCTGCTCTCGCGGAGTGGATTCTTTGATGTTTGCATGATCGTCTCACTCGCCGCAGTCTTTTGCGGCTTAACTTGTCAGTGAACGGCGAGTTCGCTTGCCATTCGGTTTGGTTGCGGACACGGTGGGTGCGTTTGACTTAGTTTTTTGGTACTCTCGCTAACCTTCGCGAAAAGCCTCTGTTGGCAGCAAAGCCGCTGCGCGCCAAGCTGGAAGGATGGCTCCCAACAGGCCAATTCCAATCGCCAAGAAAAATCCTTGTGCGATTACGTTGATTCCAATTGAAGGACTCAAGATTCCTTTCGCAGCCGGAGCTTGACTCAGGCCCCACGTCATGCCGATTGCCAAAAGCGTGCCAAGTCCGCCAGCTAAAAGGCTCATTCCACAGGATTCGAGCAGAATCATTCGAATCACGCGCGATTTGGTCCAACCGATCGCACGCAGAATGCCAATTTCCTTTGTCCGTTCCATGACGCTCGTCAGCATCGTGTTCAGCGTTCCGATCGTACCGATCACCAAAGCAATGACGCCTGTCATCCAAGCCATTCCACCCGCGAGTTGCATTCGAGTGTCATTCTCGACGAACTCCTTGGTGGCCAAAGGCAGCAATTTGGCGTCGAGGCCTTGTATCTTTTCAATTGCCAATTCCGCCTTATCACCGGACATGTCCGGATTCAAAACCACGTTGATGTAAGTTGCTTGGCCTTGCCGGTCCGTCAGTTCCTGCAGCGTATCGAGTGGCAGGAGCATCGAGCCGTTTTCCCACGTGCTCGGACTTCGATAAACATTCGCTATTCGATACGACTGCTCGAAAATCAGCACTTCATCGCCCACTTTCGCTTGAACGCGATCTGCTAGATGAACGCCAAGCATGAGCTGATGTCGAATTGACTGCGTTGGCTCAGATTCGATTTCGCCATTTTCGGGGGCGAGATCTTCGTCCGCAGCGAGGGTTTCATCAGCCGCAGCGCGGGGCACTTCAAACTCATAATCTTCAAGGAGCCAAGAATCGCTGGCGATGCCCATGGTTGGGATGTCGTAGATGCCTTCTTCTTCCAGGGGCAGCATGTCGAGCAGGACCGCCGCCGCTCGCTCCACTTCTGCGAGTTTGACGATTTTATCGACATATTTCTGGTCAACGGCACTGCTTAGCCGATCCGCACCTCCTTGACGCGAAACCACCACGTCAACGGAATGAGCCGCGTAGACATCTGCAAAGGAACGCGTGAATCCGTCCGCGATGCCAAGCAAGGCAACTACAGATGCTATAGCGGTTGTAAGTGCAACGAGCGTTAGCGCAGAACGTGACTTCCTGCGCATCACGTTTCTCATTACCAACTGCCAGAACTTCATAGAACTCGATCAATGACTCATGTGGGAACATTCGGAGTCGGGGGACTCGCGAGAAGTTGCGAGCGCATTTCCAATCACCCAAACGAACAATAATCCATTTCGGTCCCTCCTCTTTCCCTAGCTAGCAAAAGCCTCAGTTCTTCCGAGCATTTGAATGGAGCAGGCAAGGCGGGTACGCCAATTCGCGTTTGTCGCTACGACCGTACCTTGTCTGGTCTGGTAGAAATTTCCGAATACATGGTTGAGGGGGGCTGTGTGGAACTCAGGGCGTGGTGGAAGGTTAAGGGAGAAAGTTTCTAAGAGGAATTTCGGCATTGCTCCCGTCCGATCTAACCCTGGGATAGTGCCGAATACGTAAGCTGGCTCTTCCTGGCCCATGGCCACAGCGAATTAAGCCGTTTGACACTGAATTCATTTAACGCCCCGCCGCAGGCGCCGGCTTGCTTGGCTTGTGAGATTGGCACCCATCGGAAAGGACTCCAGATGAGCCGAAATGATCAGCTGTTTTGTCTGAATGCATGGGCACCAGTTCTTTCCCTCTGCTCATTCTTACTTTTCTCAGGGTGCGCTCACCGACCGATTCAAACCGTTGTTCGTGGCGGGATGAATATGAACGGTGACATGCGCATGTCGGGGGGCATGACGATGGACGGTCAACTTTCGACTGTGATGAAGACTGATAACACAGCCTCGAGGCTCGCTTCCGTTCCTGTCTACGGATCGCAGCATACAGCCTCACCAAGCGTTGTGGTGCTCGATGTGGACGGCATCCTGCTAAACAAAAACATTGCCGGACTCGGCTCTATGGGCGAAAACCCGGTCGCACTTTTTCGCGAGAAGCTAGATCACATTGCGGCTGATTCTTCGGTGTCAGCGATTGTGCTCAGAATCAACAGCCCAGGCGGCGGTGTGACGGCGTCGGACATCATGGCTCGAGATTTGTTGCAGCTAAAAAACGAACGAAATATTCCAGTCGTTGCGTGTCTGATGGATGTTGGAGCCGGCGGAGGTTACTATTTGGCAAACTCGGCAGACCAAATCGTGGCTCATCCCACGTCGATTGTCGGCGGCATCGGAGTGATCTTGAATATCTATTTCTTGACGGACATGAGCACCTTTAGTGTTTCGTCGCAACCAGTTACGGCTGGCAGCAAGATCAACATGGCGACTCCCGATCGCGAGATGGAAGAATCCGAACGAGAAATCCTGCAATCGATTGCCGACAGTTTTCATCAGCGTTTCACGTCGCAGGTCCAGAGTCGCCGCGGATTGCCTGTGGGAGAGCACGAAATCTTCGATGGACGCGTGATGACAGCCGAAGATGCACTCGACAGCCGGCTTGTCGACCAACTTGGTTATTTGGACGATGCGGTGGTGCGAGCTCGCGAACTTGCGGGACTCCCATCAAATGCTCCGATCAAAATGTTGCGTCGCGACAAAGATCGGGCCTACACGCTGATGGATATAACGCCCAATGTTCCCACCATGTCATCACTTCTACCGCTGAAGATTCCCGGCCTGGATCGCAGTGAGATGCCGACTTTTCTTTACCTTTGGCAACCCGAACCCAGCATGACCACCGGACTGTAGCTTTTTTGTTGCCGACATGGATTTTCTTTGCGATTCGCCACGAGCAGCGTCGCAATGCTCAAGTGATTTGTTCACGGATGAAAGACATAGCAAATGCACATGAGAAGAGTTTAGCCGTAACTCTCTTGCATGAAATTATCGAGGCGTACGCGATCAGACACTCAATAGTAGCGAAGCGGCCTTATTCACCTTTGAGAGAAGCTGTTTCGGCATCCGCATCCAGCCGCGTTCGAGTACAGGTTTAGAAGAACTGTTTTTACATGCGTTTGGGAACTCAATGTCCTTCACTGCCGTAACCTTTGGGCTAATAGTTGGGTATGAAGAAGGTTCCAAAGAGTAAGTCGATGATGGAGAAATGGCTGGCAAAGTTGACATCGATTGCTTCCTGCGCTAACTCATGACCCTAATGATTAAACCTGGTTCGCGCGATGATAAACGCAAGCCATTCAGCCAGAACCAAACGAACGGTTTTCGTGTCGAAACCTTCCGTTTGTAGCAGCATTCGATGACTCAAAAATTTGTAAAGGGCTGCCGCATTACAAATACTTGCACGCTAGGTTCGTTTGCCCCGCCTCGTATCGTGGAGGCAGGAACCGAATTTGCAACGAATGCTGAGATCAGAGGTGGGATTCTGGCGAATCCCACTACGCGATGATGTCATGTACGACCCGACTGTGTTCGACACCAGTTAGCTTCTGATCGAGGCCTTGGTACGGAAAGGTCAATTTTTCGTGATCGATTCCAAGTAGGTGCAGCATTGTGGCATGTAGATCTCGTACATGCACCGGATTCTCATCGATGTTGTAGCAGAAGTCGTCGGTCTTACCATAGTGCATTCCACCGCGAATTCCTCCACCGGCGAGCCACGCGGTAAAGCAGCGCGGGTGATGGTCGCGACCGTAGTTCTCCCTCGTCATATTGCCTTGGCCGTAAACGGTCCGGCCAAACTCGCCACAAAAAACGACCAGTGTATCGTCGAGCAAGCCTCGCTGCCGCAGGTCCATTAGCAGAGCCGCCGTCGGTTGGTCGACATCCTTGCACTGGCCCCGCATGTTGTCGGGCAAGCGAGAATGATGGTCCCAACCGCGATGAAATAGCTGAACGAACCGCACTCCCCGTTCGACCATTCGTCGAGCGAGTAAGCAGTTACGAGCATAGGAGCCAGCTCGATTGACCTCAGGGCCGTAGTTTTCTAGCATCGCGGCCGTTTCGCCCGAAATATCTGTCAGCTCCGGCACGGAGGCTTGCATGCGAAACGCCATCTCCTGCTGTGCGATGGTGGTCTGCGTTTCTGGATCACCAATCTCATGGAAATGTTTCTGATTCAATTCCGCCAGCGTGTCGAGCATCCGTCGGCGAACGCTACTATCGATGCCATTAGGATTGGACAAGAAGAGTACGGGATCGCCTGTCGCCTGAAAAGCGGAACCTTGATGTTGAGAAGGAAGAAATCCACTGCCCCAGAGTCGCGCATAGAGTCCTTGAACGTTGACTTTGCCACTCCAAAACGCAGATGGCATGACAACAAAGTTGGGCAAGTCCTGATTCATAGAGCCTAGACCATAACTCAACCAAGCGCCCATACTTGGCTTGCCGGCAATTTCCGAGCCGGTGCAAAACGAGGTCTTGCCCGGGTCGTGGTTGATCGCATCTGTGTGCATCGAGTTCACAAAGCAGAGTTGGTCCGCGCAGCTGGACAGATGAGGCAGAAGCTCGCTCATCCATACACCACTTTGACCACGCTGATGAAAGTTGAACATCGTGGGTTGGACCAGCTGTTGTTTGCCGCGAGTCATGGCAGTTACGCGCTGACCATTACTGACCGACTTTGGAAGCTCCTGCTTGAAGTATTTGTGCAGATCAGGCTTGTAGTCAAACAGATCAACGTGACTCGGTGCTCCCGCCATGAAGAGAAAGATGACGCGTTTCGCGCGAGCGCGGAAATGGACTCCGGTCGAGTTGCCCGAACTGATTTCCGCTGAATTTACTACCTGATTTCCCAGCAGTGCTGCAGAGGCAGCAGTCCCCAGGCCGACTCCTGTGTTACGGAGAAAGCGTCGGCGATTCTGAAGTGTTTCCAGTTGTTGAAGTGGCTGCATCATCTCCAGGGCCTCCTATTCTCGGTTCTTCGTGATGTCTAAGTTGTAGAGAGCATTTATCAGCACCGTCCAGACTGCGATTTCGGCCTGAGCCTCAGGAACGGTAGCAACTCCTTCGCACAACTGCTTTGCCAACTCCGGATTCTCATCGTACTTGGCGAGCAGGTCATCTATCAGCTGCTGCAAAACGTCTCTTTCCATTGCATCCGGCATGCGGGAGAGGATTGTCTCGAAGAGGAATCCAATTCTTGTCTGAGAATTTGCAAAGGGCGATTCGATAACGGAGTTTGCCAAATGCCGGGCCGCTAAGAGATACTGTGACTCATTAAGCATTACCAATGCTTGCGACGGAGTGTTGGTGCGTTCTCGGCGTGCGATACATGAGTCGCGATTAGGTGCGTTCAGGATGGTCATTTGTGGCGGAGGCATTGCTCGCTTCCAGAACGTGTACAGGCTACGGCGATAGATGTCGCTGCCTTTGTCAGGAGTGAAGCGTTCGCCAGTCATCGTGGCTGTCTTCCACAAGCCAGCGGGTTGAGGCGGTTTCACGCTGACGCCGTACATCTTTTTCGACAATAATCCGCTAGTTGCAAGGATTTGATCTCGTATGACCTCCGCATCCAGGCGGAACCTGGCACCGCGGGCAAGCAACCTGTTATCTGGGTCAGCTAGATAAAGGTCCGACCTTGCTCGGGAACTCTGTTGGTACGTTTTCGACATAACGATTTGCTTGACCAACGCTTTGGTGTCCCACCCTGACCGACGATAGGAAACCGCTAAGTAGTCGAGCAGTTCGGGATGACTGGGGACTTCGCCTTGCGATCCGAGATCTTCCGAGGTTTTAACCAGCCCGATGCCGAAGAATTGCTGCCAAAGGCGATTGACTTGAACACGAGCGGTCAAAGGGTTCTCTTCGCTCGTCAACCATTGGGCCAGATCCATTCTCGTCGCGGGCTGCCCAGGGCTTCGTTTCATCGCGGGCAAGAAGGCTGGAGCACTTCTCTGGACCGGCTCCCCGAGAGCGTCGTAATGCCCACGTACACGGAGGAAGGTCTGACGCACTTCTGACCGTTCTTTCATCACCATCGCCTTGGGCAAACTACGGTTGAATGCGTCACGCTCGCCTTTCAATTTCTTGTATTTGTTTTCCGCTTTACTAGCGAGCGCGGCCTGCTGCTTGGTCTCATCAGAGTTTTCGTCTTCCGCCTTCAACACATTGAGCTTCGCCAACAGGGGCTTCCAATCGCTTTCGCTTTCGGCCACAAGGCGGTTCAATTCCTGCAATTCCAATTCCTGCTGTGTGCTTGCCAGTGAGATAAAGGGAGGCTGCAACCCCGCTGCTGGGCGCCCAGCAGTTTCGGGAGCTGCGTCAATGTTGTTGAAGAAGGCAAACAGCGAGTAGTAGTCCCGCTGAGTTATTGGATCGTACTTGTGGTCATGGCATTGAGCACACTGTACCGTCAGCCCCAAAAAGACAGTACCAACCGCACTCACCCGGTCTACGACGTTCTTGAAAAAACTCTCTTCAGGCAGCGCCGTGCCACGGTCGATAATCAAATGCAAGCGATTGAACCCGGATGCTACGAGCTGATCGCGACTTGGTGCTTCGTAAAGATCGCCCGCCAACTGATACTTTAAGAATTCGTCGTAGGGTAAGTTTTCGTTGTAGGCGCGAATGACCCAATCTCGATAAGCGACAAAGTTGCGATAGAAATCTTTGTGCATCCCGTTCGTGTCAGCGAAGCGAACCAGGTCGAGCCAGTAGCGTGCCATGTGCTCGCCGTATTCACTGCTACCCAGGAAGCGATCGACCCAGTCTTCGTAGGCAGTCTCGCTTTCGTCAGCTAAAAAGCGATGCAGCTCCTCGCGACTTGGCGGTAGGCCCCGAAGATCCAACGAGAGACGTCGGAAGAGAATGCGTTGATCTGCGAGTTCCGTTGGTTGCAAATCCTCTCGCTTTAGACGAGCCAAAACAAAGCGATCAATTGCAGCCTTGCCCCATTCTGCATCTTTGATGGAGGGCAACTCCTCCACTTTCGGAGGCTCAAAAGCCCAGAACCCCCCGTACTCTGCTCCGGATTCTATCCACTGACGAATCTTATTTTGCTCTTCCTCGGTTAGCTTCGCCTTGTGCGAATCCGCAGGTGGCATGAGGACCTCCGTGTCCGTGGCCGTAATACGGTGCCACAGCTCACTAGCCTCGACGTCGCCAGGTTGGATGATGGCTCCTTCATACCCAGTTTTGTAAGCACCTTCTTCGCCTTCGGCCTGATCGAGTCGAAGTTCTGCTGAACGCTCATTCGCATCGGGGCCATGGCAGGCGAAGCATCGGTCTGATAGGATTGGCCGAATGTCCCGTGAGAAGGAGACTTCTTGTGCGAGTGAACTAATCGGCATACAGCCGAGTGCGAGTCCGAGCATGGTCCAAGCAAGTTTACGCATAGCAGGGCTAGCCGGAGTTTCCGGCTGGGCGTTAAACGAGTGGCTGGGCGTACCAGAGCAAGCCGGGGCCTTCGGTTGAGTATTAAACGATTGGCCGACCACTACGATTTCTCCAATGCGATGTTCAACTTAGTGCATAAATTCTGAAGTTGTGTGAACTGATCATTCAGCACTCGATCTACAATCGGGCGCGTTTATTGAGCTGCTGTTTGGAATAGCCCGTAACGCTGTAGATGACTGGAATCTGGGTGGGCTTGTCCACTTCTGTGATTTCGACCGTCATGGCTCCGTTAACGCCTATTTCTTGTAGCGGTCCAAGGCCACCGGTAAAGCGTAGTGTGGTGATTTGCAGATGGTAGTAGGCCAATTCAAGGTGTCGAACGAAACCGCGATTTGGCAGCTTGTTTAGAATACATGCTTTCTCCAAATCGATCGATAACGCTTGGGGCTCACCCCTGTATGAGTGACAGGCGTCGCACCATTTTCCAAGCCCTCTCACGACCGCGGTGAAGGCTTCCACTGCTGGCAGATCGGTCACGTTTTTGATTTCTAAAGCGCATCTATCAGCGGCAGAATCTTTCACTTTGGCTAGAAGTAAATGCGATGGCGCAAGCAATGCGGCTAAAAACACAGCGATAAGAAGTGCAGGTCCGAAACTCCGAATCATGGCTCAATAGTTGTTGCTGTAATTGGCTAAAAATTCGATACCCAGGGCCATTCTATCTTAGCTCAAAGCCATCAATCAGCGTCCATCCGCTCTTAGGGATATTAGATTTGCTAGCCAGACCGATTCTATATTGATTCGAAACCTCGCTTTTGATATCGACGAAGAATGCTCTTTTCACATTCTGCCACACAAATTGAGTCGGATCGCGTGGGCATTCACGAGATCCATAGCTACAAGCCAGCCTGCGTCCTCGCGAACGCTTGGTATGAGTCATTGATGGCTCGCAAGTTTCAAAAGCACACCGGAATCCACGAGCGAGCGGTTGCCTACGAGAGTGAAGTTTCGCTTGCCAGCCGGGTGTTAGATGCTGTGGCGACAGCATCACCACAAGCGATCGAAAGGTGTGCTGGGCTTGTCCTGGTCACTCCGTCTGTTGTGCCAGCTTGTGTCGGCAGCCAGTTTATGTCTCGCGAACGAGCTCGCGAGGAGCAGCCGACACGTATGGCGGTTCAGCTCTGTGCTCGTGCACAGTTATCGCCTCGTAAAGTAGTCGGGATCAATGGCTTTTGCAGTGGCTACGCCAAAGCGATGAAGATTGTTTTGAACAGGATGCTGCCAGGTCTACAGCTTGCATCAGACGAGAGCGTTCTTGTTATCACTTCTAATCGGATCAGCCGCATCACCGATTTTGAAGATCGGCAAGCTGGCGCATTGTTTGGTGACTTTGCGACCGCCACCGTGCTCACTCGATGCGACAATCGAGAGATGGCACCCAAATATGAGTTGCTTGACGCACAGTATGAAAAGCAACCAGCATACAAAGCCTTCTTCGATTTTTCGTTGCAAGAAAACGTTTTGACGCCTACACCGGAAGGTGGCAAAGTGCGAGAGCCGAAACGGCTCGTCTTTTCGCTTGACGGTATGGGCATTGCCGACACGGCTCCCCGCGCCATGGCGGCTGCAGCCTCGGAAATGACGCGACAGAATGACTTGCAGCCCTCGGACATCCAACACATCTTGCCGCATCAAGCTGGCGAAGCCATCGTGCGCCTGACAGGCATGAAACTCGAGGAAGCTGGCTTTACCTGCGCACCTGTGAATGGTCTCACTGCTTCCACTGGAAATGTCAGTTCTGGTTCGGTACCGTATGCCCTGCAGCAAAACTGGGGACGGCTTGAGGGTAATATCCTCTGCCCTGTTGCAGCCGTCGGTGCACCAGGCAAGGCCGAAGTCTCGCAAGGATGTATCTTACTGCAAAGTCTTGATCAGGCTACCGCCAGCAGACATGGCTCCCGCGCCGCCTAATTTGCGAAATTGATCGCCGGGTGGCCACTCGTTTAATGGACGACACTACCGCCCACCACCAAACACGGCGAGCGCCGCTTGGGCATCAGCTGCTGTGACCGACTGAGCGGTGCGAGATTCAAGATCGACACAGGTTTGCACTAAGGTGTCACGATCCATGCTCGCCAAACCGCGAAATCGTCTTTGGTTGTACTCGTAGCCTTCACGATCTAGCTCCGACCGGAGTTTACCGGCTTGTTCATCGAGGTAGGCATAAAGAGTCTTGGAAGCCGTCGACTTATAAGCTGGTATCAGGTCAAAGCAAACTAGTGGCGCCCGAACAATCTCGATCATTCCTGCATCGATCAATTTTGGAAAAACACGATGCAAAAAGATGAGCATCAATGCCCCGCAATGAATGCCGTCTGCATCAGGATCGAATAGCAGAAGAATCTTGGAGAAGTGGCAAGCCTCAGGTCTTGCCTCATGCGTTTGTAATTGTTTGGCACTGCAGAGTTGCGGATAGCCAAACGCTACAAATGCTTGCTGGTAAAGTTCGTATTCTCGCACCGCTCCCCAACTTGCCTTGCTGGCATTCAGTGGCTTGCCCTGCATGGGGAGGACGGCTTGGAAGCATGGGTCGCGAACCGCAGCGACCGCCTGCGAAGCACTATCTCCTTCGACGATAAACAACTCTGCCCGAGAGTCTGAACCATGTTCGTCGCAGTCGTGCAGATGCACGGGTTGGGGGTAGAAATTCATTTCGTTCTCTTCTCCCGCCAAATACCGATTGTTTAAAAATAGAGCCGTGCGCGCCGGCTTGGGCAGATGTTGGCTTGCGATGGTGCTGTGCTTGGGCCAGGGGCTACTCTCTGATTCGTGACCTCATCCACCACGGCCGAAAGTCTTGACGAATTCCGTTACGGTGCAATGGAAAATTCTACACTTCTCCGTCGAGCTCCACTGACACAGCCTGCATGCGAAATGTCCCCACCAACAGCTCGTTGTGCTTCGAGCTGTTTCATTCGTTTGAGTTTGGCTTCCGCTAGCTCCCAATCTGCCCTAATTGAATCCTTGTCGGCTTGTAATGCTCAGTCAGCTGAATCTGGGCAGCTTCGAGATTCAGTTCGGCCACATCGAAGTCCGCTTATTCGCGTTGCTTTGCAGCTTCATGATCCGCTGGATCCAGCGGAGCCAACTGCCGATCATCGTCCGAGGCATCGGAATCTTTATCAGTGCCTGGGAGTCGGACTTCAACGTATTTGCCCGGTTCAAGCACCCAATCTACGCGGCCGCCGACTTCGAAACTGATCGCTTCTTTCTTCATGGAACTCACTACTCTAGTACAACGAGGCTTTGTGGCGGCATCGATTGCTCAAGCTGCATCACAGTGACAGGCCGTGGTGATTCGTCATGCAAAGACTCAGTCTTTGGCCCCCAGCCTTCAAAGATGAGCAAGCCAAAACGAAAGGAGCGGAAGGATCAAGTGACTTCGAGTCCGTCTCATCTTTTCCGCCGTAGGCGCGCGGAAAAGATGGAAGCTAAAGCTTCGGCCGATTGGAGTGAATACTCGTAGGCAAGGTTATAGACCAGTTGTCCGAACTGCACCGCCAGGGGCTGGGAAGCACCTTCATGCAAGTTTCGACTTGGTCAGCACTTCACGGCAAGCATTGCCATTGCAGACTAACGAAGGGAAACTGTGGTTAGATACTTGGAAAAGACTTTCCGCTTTCCTGAGACTTCTTCGCGAAAATCAAGAATCGAGTTTTATGCAGGACATTTCCGAGCTTGAGATTTACATCGTTGGCCGAGTTGGACGGTTGACACTGAACCGCCCCAAAGCACTCAATGCAGTAAACCTGAATGTGGCGAAGGCGATGCGAAATCAGCTGCTCGCTTGGCAGGATGATGAGCAGGTTGACGCCGTATTAGTGACGGGAAAAGCAGATCGGGCATTCTGCGCTGGCGGTGATGTGAAGAGTGTCTATCAATCGGGCAAAGAGCAAGGCATAGGGCCGGGGACTGTTTCGGCAGAACTGTTTCGACACGAATACGAACTCGTATCGCTTATTGCATCCTACTCCAAGCCTTATGTTGCTTACTTGGACGGGATCACGATGGGAACCGGGGTCGGAATCTCCCTGCATGGATCCCATCGCATTGCGTCCGAGTTTACTCGAATGGCGATGCCAGAAACGGCCATTGGCTTTGTGCCAGATGTAGGAGCCAGCTTCTTTTTCAATCAGTGCGGGCCGATCGGTCGTTTGCTCGCGCTTACGGGCAAGACGTTCGATGGCTACTACGCCGCGAATCTTGGCTGGGCCACACACTTTCTGCCTCGTAGCGAAGGTTCGAAATGGATGACAATTCTCGAATCGGTAGACTGGCAATCTGCATGGGCTGCTGCGGGTGTACGTGAGATTGATCCTGCGAAGCCCAGCACAACCGAGAATCTAGGCACCGAAGAAAGTCGTCAAGTCTATCGCATCGACCGAGAAATCGCCGAGCAATGCTTCGCATCGGATGAGCTAGAAGAGTGCTTGCAATCCCTGCAAAGAATTGAGGCAAGTGGCTCCGCGAAATTGTCCGAAGCAGCAAGAGAATGCCTGGCAAAACTAAAAAAACGCTCGCCAACCAGCTTGAGATTGACTTGTGAGTTGCTCCGACGCGGCGAGAGTCTGTCGCTCGATGAATGCCTAAAGATGGAGTACCGCGTTAGTCAAGCCTGTATGCGTGGGGCTGACTTTTTCGAAGGCGTCCGCGCCGTTCTTGTCGACAAAGACCAAAACCCGAAGTGGCAACCAAGCAGTCTGATGGAAGTAACTCCTGGCGACGTGGCACACTATTTCGCACCATTGTCAACCGAACTGGAGTTGGACCAGTTGCCGGAAACACGCTAGTATGAATGTCCGACCAAAGATTTTGGCGCTTGCGGCAAAGATGTTGCTGAGAAAGTCTACGATGGAAGTTATTGCAAAGTGACGGGTTGCTAGCGATTACGCCAACAGTGCTTCACTGCTTTTCTTTTGAGTGCTCAGCAATACCAATCTGCGTTTGATCCGCCGAGTCGCCTTTCGAGGGCTTGCCGAATCTCATGCGGATGGGGGACTTCTTTTTGTGCAAGCCTTGGATTGTAATCGAAGCATCGTACTCGCCGTACTCGATCTTGTGGGGCTTCTCACCTGTAAGCCGGCCTGCAAGCGAGGGCAGTTAGCTTAGCTAAATTCGCCTCTGATGTATTGGCGAGTGTATTCTTCTTTCGGATCTTCAAACATCTGTCGCGTGGGAGCGTATTCCACCAAGTAGCCGGTCCGGCCGCCCTGACTAGAGTCGACGTACATAAAGGCAGTACGATCGGCCACACGCTGGGCTTGTTGGAGATTGTGCGTCACAATAGCGATGGTGTATCGCTGCTTCAGCTCTTGCATCAATTCTTCGATCTTGCGTGTGGCAATTGGGTCTAATGCCGAGCATGGCTCGTCCATCAGCAAGACTTCGGGTTCAGTGGCAATGGCTCGGGCAATGCAAAGTCGCTGTTGCTGACCCCCTGACAGTGAAAGGCCACTCTGATTTAACTTGTCTTTCACCTCGTCCCACAAAGCCGCGCCGCGCAGGGCCTTCTCGACTCGGCCCGGGACATCATCTTTGACTCGGTTGAGCTTCAATCCGAACGCAACGTTCTTGTAGATGCTCATTGCAAAAGGATTGGGCTGCTGAAAGACCATGCCAATGTAGCGACGCACTCGAACGGGATCGACACTTGGAGCGTAAATGTCTTCGCCACGGAAGTGTACATGTCCTTCGAATCGAAAGCTCGGGATGAGATCGTTCATGCGATTGATGCATCTTAGAGCAGTGCTCTTGCCGCAACCGGATGGACCGATGAAGGCAGCGATCTCGCCCTTGTGTATCTGGATTCGGCTGTCACGCACTGCCAGAAAGGAGCCGTAAAACAGCTTTTGCATCGAGCAGTCAATAACGACCTGCCGATCCGTGGCTTCGTTTTCAGTCTGGCCAGTGCTGGGCTCTGCGGCTTGGCTCATCTCAGTTCTGTAGGGAAAAAGTCAATGCGTGCGTGCGTTTAGGTCTTGAATTTACGGCGGGATAAAACTTGCCCGACAATATTGAAAAACAGGACGATCAGGACGAGCACCAAGGCCGCCGCCCACGCCAGTTCAAGCAAGTTATCATAGGGTGAACTGGATAGGTTAAATATCAAAACCGCCAGTGACGAGGCTGGTTCATCCAGCTTCAACTTACCATCTTCGAAGATCCAGTATTGCGGACTCGACATCGCGGTAAACAGCAGTGGAGCCGTTTCACCGGCGGCTCGTGCAACAGCTAACATCACCCCGGTCAACATTCCAGGAAGTGCGGTTGGGAGCACTATTTTCCAAACGACTTGCGTTCGAGTGCAGCCCATTCCGGCAGCAGCTTCTTTCATTCTAGCGGGGACCATCTTCATCGCTTCTTCTGCCGTCAAGACTACAATGGGAAGCATCAAAACCGACAACGCTATACTACCAGCGAAGGCAGAATAGCCCATGGCGAGCAC